>JAGQIB010000536.1 GCA_020431545.1 Gemmatimonadota bacterium | reverse complement strand
CACGACCCGCGCCGTCCGCGTGCTCGCGGACCCGGTGCTCGGCCCGACGTCTCCGCTCGTTCCGCTGCCCGGCGCGCGCGACGAGGCGGACGCGATCGCGCGCACGGGCTCCGAGGTCGAGGTGTGGCTGGGCGCGGACGCGACGGAGGCGCGGGTTCGCGATCGTCCCCCTCCCGCGATCCTGCATCTCGCGGCGCACACGGATCCCCGGTCCCCCGCCGTGCTGCTCGCGCCCGCCGAGGGAAGCGACGGCCGACTCGAGCCGGCGGAGATCCGCCGCATCGACATCCCGGGCCGCATCGTGGTGCTCTCCGGCTGCGAGACCGGACTGTCGGACGTCGCGGGGCGCACGTCGGTGGGCGTGCTCTCGTCCGCGTTCCTCGACGCGGGCGCGGGCTCGGTGATCGGCGCCCTGTGGAAGGTCGAGGATCGCGCGATCGGGAAGCTGATGGCCGCGCTGCACGAGCGTCTCGCGGCGGGCGATCGTCCTTCGGAGGCGTTGCGCCGCGCGCGCGGCGCGATGATCCTCTCGGGGCGCCCCGACCTGAACGATCCGTTCCTGTGGGGCGCGTTCGTGGTGCGGGGCCGGGACGAGGCCTTGCCGCCGGTGGCGGCGCACCCGGGTGCGAGCGCCACCGACTTCGCCGACGCGATGCTCGGCGCGGCCGCGGCGGCCGGAATGCTCCTGGTGCTCGTGGGAACCCTGCGCGGGCGACGGCGCCGGAACGCGACGCCGCCGCCCGCCGGGACGAGCGTCTAGCGGCGTCGGAGCCCGCGCACCTGACGGCGCTTCCGTCGCGTGAACCCGGCCGATCCGTCGCCGGAGCCACCCTCCACCGACGCGGTCGAGCCGACCTCTCCCTCGTCCTCTTCCTCGATCTCCGAGGAGGGCGACGGCGGGTCGAGACGTTCGACCGCGGTCGACACCGGCGGTCGTTCCCCGCCGGCCCCACCCGATGGCGTCGGGCGCGATTCTCTCCGGGTGCGACGACGCCGCACGAAGCCCTCCGGCTCGGAGGACTCCTCCGCCGGTTCGGGCTCGACCTCCACGGACTCCGCGCGGACCGGCTCCGCCCGGGGCGGGGCTTCCCTCTCGGTCGACGCTTCCGGCTCGCTGCGCTCGCGCTCCGGCGCCGGACGCGATGGCGCCTCGACCCGTTCGGGCTCGCGCGCCTCCGCCCGGGACTCGCGCTCCGCTCTCGACTCGGACTCGTCCCTCGACGACATCTCCCGGTCCGTCCCGGGGTCGACGTGCGACGCCGCGACGACCGACGCGGCGGCCTCGGCTCCGGCCGTCGTCGTCTCGTTCGTCGTCTCGTTCATCGGGGCGTCGTCCGCGCCGCCGCCCCCGCCGCGCCTCCGGCGTCGACGCCGGCGCTCGGAACGCGGCCGCGAATCGGTCTCGCCCTCCGTCCGGCGTCCCCGCCCGCCGTTCTCCATCGCCTCGGCCGGCGCCTCGCTGTCCGCGACCTCCGATTCCGCACGACCACGCCGCGAAGGACGACGATCGCGCCCGCGCCGCCGACTGTCCTCCTCGGCCTGACGCGCCTCGCGCAGCTTCTCGCGCGACGCGACGATTCCGTGATCGCCGCGCTGTCGCGCCTCGGCCTGCACCTCGGTGGCCTCGCCGCGTCCGCGCCGGCGCCCGCGACCGCGCGTCGGGGCGCTCTCGCCGGCGTCTCCGTTCTCGGGAGAGGAGCTGCCGCCGTTCCCGCCGCGACGCCCCGCGACCTTGCCCTGTCGCTTCTCGAGCGCGGCGCGGGCGGCGTTCTGCTCCGCGTCCTTCTTGCTCTTGCCGCGACCGGTGCCCCAGACCTCGCCCTTGACCACGACGTCGATCGCGAACTCCTTCTCGTGCTCCGGTCCCTCTTCCTTGCGGACACGGTACACGGGATGCGACAGCCGCTTGGACTGGACGTACTCCTGGAGGAGCGACTTGAAGTTCGTGTGGTCGTCGTCCTTCAGGATCTCGTGGATGTTCGCGAGCAGGAACTTCTGGATGAACCGGTTCGCGGTCCGATAGCCCTGATCGAGATAGATCGCGCCGATCACGCCCTCGAACGAGTCCGCGAGGATCGACGTGCGGTCGCGGCCGCCCATCTCCGACTCCTCGCCGGACAGGAGGACGAACTCGCCGAGCCCGACCTCCTTCGCGATCGTGGAGAGCACCTTGCGGCTCACGAGGAGCGACTTCATCTTGGAGAGCGCTCCTTCCGAGCGCTCCGGGAACTGCAGATACAGGAACTGGCTGACGGAGAGCCCGAGCACGGAGTCCCCGAGGAACTCCATGCGCTCGTTCGAGTCGTTCCGCGTCTGCGCGGTGACGTGCGAGTACGAGCGGTGGGTCAACGCCTGTTCGAGCAGAGAGATATCGGTGAAGCGGACACCGATCCGCTTCTGGAGCTTCCGCAGCAGCCGGGAACGCTCCCCCGACGGTCCTTTGCGCGTTCCGAAGAAGAGCTTCTCGAGAACCGAGACCGCTCCCTGGATCGCGTTCGTCTGATTATCCTTCATGACTCCTGGTCGCCAACGTCACGTTGTGACCGCCGAAGCCGAGTGAGTTCGTCAGGGCGACATTCACTTTCAGGTCGCGTGCCT
>JAGQIB010000535.1 GCA_020431545.1 Gemmatimonadota bacterium | reverse complement strand
TGCGGTAGGTGCTCTTGATGCGTCCCCATCCGAGGACGTCGACCGGCGAGGGACCGTGCGCCGCGTAGCACGACTGGTAGGTCGTGAGGTCGTCCAGGAAGCCGGAGAGCGTGAAGACGTCGTCTCCGCTCGCGAGCACGCGGAACGTGATCTCCGCGAGCCGACCGACGGAGCCGCCGGGAATCGGGTTCACGTTGCTGCCCACGATCCGGACCTTGCTCTGGGCGTCGAACCAGTTTCCGCCGAACGTGAACGACTGCGTGAGATTGCCGGGGCTCGTGCTTACGTACTCCACGAGTCCCGGGGGCACCTCCACCTCGAGCCGGAACGCGTCGATCGGCCCGAGCGTGTGCACCGTGACGGGGACGGTGATCACGTCGTCGACGTTGCCGATGAGCTCGCGGATGCCGACCTCGCCCGCCAGGAGCTCGTTGCAGCCCTGAAGCGTGAGGTCCGCGGCGGCGGCGAACGTCGGCGCGAGTGCGGCGGCGAGCGTGCCAGCGAGGAGCGCGACGCGGCGCGCGTGTCTTCCTGACGTCATCCCCTCTTCCTCCCTCGCGAGAGGTTCCGGGCAAGAGGCGGACCGGTCAAGCGGGAACCGGCGGGGGAACGCTTCGCGGGGCGGCCGGCCGGCCCCCGAAGGGCCGGCCGGTTCCGCCGCAGGTCAGCGAAGCACGACGAGCTTCCGCGACGCCTCCCTTCCGTTCCCCGCGAGACGGTAGAAGTACACGCCGCTCGAGACGGGGATGCCGGTCGCGTCCCGGCCGTCCCAGGCAATCGCGTGCGGCCCGCGCGAGATGCCGGCGAGATTCCAGCGACGGACGAGGCGTCCGGTCGAATCCACGATCCGGAGATCGAGGTCCTCGGGCATCGACTCGTTGATCGAGAACTGGATCGTGGTCGATCCCCCTCGAACCGGATTCGGCCGATTCTGTGCGAGCGAAAGGCCGGCGCGGAGCGACGGGTCGTCCACGCCGGTGAGCGTGTCGTCCACCCGGAGCAACCCGTCGACCCGGAGTCCACGCGGCAGACCTTCGTTGAACAACGCCTTGCGGATCGTCAACGTGGTCAGCGCGCCCGGAGCGGCGCCGGGGTCGGGCTCGAAGTACACGTGCAGGAGCGGTCCGGATCCCGTGAGCGGGGTGCTCCCGGCGTGCGCGATCCGGATGCTGTCGGCGTACACCTGGTAAGTGGGTACGCCCCACGACGCGGAAATCGATCCGGAGTCCGTCGCCGCGAGCGCGTGCACGACGTTACCCGAGAACGAGAGCGTGATCTCGTAGCCGAAGATCGGCGTGGCGGTCACGTCCCGGTCGATCGAGATCGGAATCGCGGTGGCCGGCAGCAGCGTCTGCACGACCGCCGTCGTCGGTACCTGCACGCGAAAGTCGTACACGTCGATCGTGCCCGAGCTGTCCACCACGCCGAGCGCGTCCTGCGCCACCACCCGGCACTGCCCGCCGGAGACCCCGGTGAGCAGGCCGGAGGCGTCGATGGTCGCCACGGCCGGATCCGTCGTGCTCCACGCGACGGGCGGTGTGGGACTGCCGAACACGGTGAACTGCCGGGTCTCGCCCGTGATCACGGAGGCGGTCTCCGGCGACACCGTGATCGTCGCGGTGGTGATGGAGATGTTCGCGTCCACCTGGATCGGTACGTACTGCTCGTCGAACAGCGCGTTCCGGAGATCCAGGGTCGTGAACGAGAAGCCGGTGGCCGGCACGGTGAACTCCAGGTACAGGAGCGTTCCCGCGCCGGACAGCGGGGTCGTGTGTGCCGCGGCCACGAGCACCCGATCCGGGAACAGCGAGAACGTCGGCGCCGGCCAGCCCGAGCTGCTGTGGACCGTTCCGGCGGTGACCACGCCGGTCGGAATCAACGCGCCCGCCGACAAACCGACCTCGAACTCGTAGGACTCGATCCCGAGTCCGCCGAGCTCCGTCACGTCGATCGGCACGAGGATCGTCGCGCCGCGGGGCGCCGGGACGGGGACCGTGGTGAGCCGCATGGCCCGCACGTACACCGTCGAGCTCGAGTCCGTGACACCGTTCAGATCCTGCGCGACGACCCGCAACGTGCCCGGGGTGAGCGCATTCAGCAGACCGGTACCGGAGATCGTGCCGACCAGCGGATCCGTCGTGCTCCACGTGTAGGGAGGCACTCCCCCGAACACGGAGAACTGGCGGGTCTCGCCCGGGATCAGCTCCGCCGTGTCCGGACTCACGGTGATCACCGGAGCCGCCAGGATCGAGATCTGGCCGTTGCTCGTGGTGGCCGCCGGCGTCCCTTCGTTGAACAGGAACGACGCGAACGCGGGGAACGCGGTTCCCGAGGACGGGCCGAGCTGGAAGTGCAACGTGATGAGAGCGCCGGTTCCCCCGAGGGGAGCGGCCCCCGCGGCCGCGATCGCCGCCGAGCCGGAGGAGGTGGACCAGGTCACCGGTCCCCAGCCGGCGTTGCCGGTCAGGGTTCCCGACTCCGTCACGTCGACCAGCGTGAGCTGGTTCGCGTTCCAGGTGAGGTCCGTCTCCCAGGCCAGCACGCCGAGGCCCGTGAGGTCCTCGCTGTCGAGGGTCACCGTGAGCGTGTCGCCCACGACGCCCGAGTACGAGTTCTGGATGTCGACCAGGACCGCCCGACTCGGCGACGCGCCGAGCAGGAGCAGGAGGACGAGGGCGAACAGCCCCCGTCCCGTCCCGATCCATCGTTCGAAGTTCGACATGATCGCCTCCTTTCGCTACGGCAGGAGGACGAGTTTCTTCTGGCCGACGAACGATCCGGCGACCAGTCGATAGAAATAGACCCCGCCGGCGACGCGCCGTCCGTCCCGATCCCGGCCGTCCCAGCGCGCGTCGTGCTCGCCCGCGGGCAACGTGCCGGAAACGAGCGTGCGGATGCGCCGGCCGTCCACGGAGTAGATCGAGAGATCCACCCGCGCCGACGACTCGGATGACGGAATCGAGAACCGGAACGAAGTGCCCTGGGTCGCGCGGGCCGGATTCGGTCGCGCCGGCGAGAGCGAGAACTCGATCGGGAGCCCCGCGGGCGCCGACGTTCCGTCGCCCGGCAGCGCGCGAGCGCCCTGCGCATCGGTCACGATGTCGGTCTCGTCGATCCACGCGTCACCGAACTCGATCGCGAGATCACCGGCCGCATGCGGCGCGGAGGCCACCTCGACCGTGACGATCGCCACCGTTCCGGCCTCCAGCGATCCGAGCGAAGCGAACGCGAGGCGCGCCGTACCCTCGTCGTCGATCGCGCTCTGGAACATCGCTTCGCCCACCGCGTCTCCCGCCTCCACGCTCACGATGCGCACCGCGTCGCGGTCCGGGCGGAGCGTGAACTGGGCCGCGGCGAACTCGCCGGTCCCGTCGAGCACGAGCGGAACCCGGACCCGGGCGCCCGAGTCGAGCGGAACGTCGCCGAGGGCGACCGACCAGCCTCCGGATTCGGAGCCGGACGTCGCGATCGCGTGGCCGCCGCCGCGGCGCATCGTGCCGTCGGCGTCGATCGGGGCCTCGTCGACCGGATGGGCGATCTCGAGGCAGGGGAACGTGACGATCAGCTGCGCCACCCACTGCAGGATCTCGGACGCATCGAACGCCGTCAGGCCCGCGTTGCAGGTGACGTCACCCACGACCTGCTGGTGCGGGGTCAGGAACGGCGAAACGATGTGCTGCAGGATGAGCGAAGCGTCGTAGGCGTGAACCTCGCCGTTCAGCGAGACGTCGCCCAGGAAGTCGTTGCCCAGACCCATGCCGAGGAACGGCGTGTACTCCACCTGGTTCGTGATCGCGTCGCCGAGCCCGCCCGGGTTCGACGCGTGCGTGGGGCCCGTGTCGTCGCCCCACCAGCAGTTGCGCGCGGACACGACGTGGGCGAGTCCCGTGTTCTTGATCGCGAACGACGTGTTGTCGAAGAAGTCGCAGCCGGTCACGACTCCTTTCGTGGAGTCGCCGCTCGCCTGCGTGTAGTTGATGCCGTTGACGTTGTGGCTGAAGATGCAGTCCGTCACGTCCGGGCTCAGCGTGCCCTGGATCGTGAGAGCGCCCTCGGTCGCGGTCGTCGTGGAGTACGCGAACACGCAGTTCGAGAACTGGACCGAGGCGTTCAGCGACGTGGGCTCGATCCGGATCGTTCCCCAGCGCTGCGACGATCCGCCGGTCGCGGCGCCGTCGTTGTTCGTGTCACCGCCCCAGAAATCGTCCCGGGCCGACGTGAACACGATGAGACTGTCGGGATCCGCGCCGCCGTTCGCGAACAGTCCGCGCCGCACGACGATGTTCACGCTCGCGAGCGGCTTGATCACGAGCCCGGGCTGCAGCGTGAGGTTCGCCGCGGTGCCCACCGTGAGGTTCGAGAGCAGAACGTACTCGCGGTTCGTGTCTCCCGCGAAGTCCCGGCGCTGCCAGGTCACGTCCTGAGCGAGCGTCTCGCCGATCACCCCGAGCGCCTCGTAGCCGTTGCCGGACGAGGTGTTGCCGGCGAGCGTCGGGTTCGCGAGCAGACTCATTGCGATCGGGGTCCGCCCGTTCTGCGCGATCGTGTTTCCGGTCACGATCGGAGACGACGTCCCCTGGAGCCGGACGCCGTCCGACAGCGCGAGCTCCACCACGGTGTTCGTGAGTCGCGGCGCGGCGGAGTACATCTCCACGGCGCCCCAGGACCCGTTGCCGCCGTAGCGGAGGATGCAGTTGTCGAGGATGCAGGTCGCGTCGTCCGATACGTCGTTGAACACGATCCGGTCCCACTCGCCGGGCGCCGGCGTGGTGATCGAACCGTCGTTGTTCGTGTCGGCGGGGTTCCCCACAGAGTCGTCCTCGACCGACGTCACCGTGATGGGAGCGCCGGGAGTTCCGTCCATCACGAGCGCGCCGTTGGCCGTGAGGGTGCTCCCCACCGTGTAGAAGGGAGAGGTTCCGTCCCAGAGCTTCAGGACGATGCCCGGGTCGACCGTGAGCGTGGCGCCGAACGCGATGGTCAGCGACGTGTCGAGCACCTGCGTGATGTTCGTGTAGCCCGCGAACGTCCGCTGCGCGATCGTGCCGTTCTGCGCGAGCGTTCCGCCGATGATGCCGATCGCCATGAGCCCGTTCGAGTCCAGCACGTTGCCGGAGAGCGTCGGGTTCGCGAGCACGTCGAGCACGAGCGGTGTCCACGTGCACTGGCGGATCAGGTTGTTCGTGATCGTGGGGCTGGAGATTCCCTGGACCCAGATCCCCTTCGTGTTGAACTCGAAGGAGCAGTTCGTGATCGTGGGACTCGCGTTCGTCATGGTGACCGGGGCCGAGGGGTTGCCCTGGCCTCCGAACCAGAACTGGCATCCGTCGAGGACGCAGTTCGCGTCCTGGGACTGGTCGTTGAACTGGATGCCCGGCCAGTCGCCGTTGGCCGGGGTGGACGCGTTTCCGTCCACGTTCGAGTCCCCGCCGTGGCCGTCGTCCTTGATGTCCGTGAACACGATCGGGGTCGTGCCGGAGGGGTCCTCGGCGCGGAGCCCGCCGTTCACGATCCAGCCGTAGGTGTCGTGCTTGACGATCACGCCCGGGTCGATCGTGAGGATCGAACCGCTGCCGACGGTGACCGCGCCCTGCACCAGGAAGTAGGGGAACGGCACGCCGAACTGCGCGACGCCGGCTGCGGGCACCGGCAGCGTCGCGTTCGCGGAGAGGGTCTCGGAGATGAGGCCGAGGGCGTGGTGGCCGTTCTGACCGTAGGTGTTGTTCTGGATCGTGGGATTCGCGAGGGCCGAGACGTGGATCGGCACCGTCGTGGAGTTGAAGAAGTTGTTGTTCTCGATCGTGGCGGCGGAGTTGCCGTCGCAGCGAATCGCCACGCGGTTCGTCCAGAAGTTGCAGTTGTCGATCGTGGGCGACGAGCTGTTGCACCAGATCGTCCCGTTCCAGGAGGCGCCGGGGCGGAAGCCGCCGTAGCCGACGAACGCGTACTGGAAGTTGCTGAGCGAGTCGATCGCGGTGGCGGTGAAGCGGATCCACGACCAGTCGCTGGCCGCGGGTGTCGTGGCGGACCCGTCGCTGTTCGTGTCGGCCGGGTTGCCGTGGTTGTCGTCGCGCCAGCTCGTGAAGACGACGGAATCCGCGGGGGCTCCGATCGCCTGCAGGCCGCCGTTGATGATCATGGCCGTGTTCGTGTCGCGCATCTTGATCACGACGCCGGGGTCGACCGTGAGCAGGGTGCCCGCGGCCATCGTGAGGTCGCCGGCCAGCGTATACGTGATGTTGTTGTACCCGGCGACGTTGCGCTTGAAGACCTGCGAGTCCACGGCGACCGTCTCGTTGATCAGGCCGAGGGCCGTGATGCCGTTGCCGCTGAAGGTGAGCGCCGTGAGCGACGGGTTCGCGGAGACCGAGAGAAGGATCGGAGTCTCGGTGCAGTTCGAGATGGTCGTGGACACGACGGCCGGATCCGAGGTGCCGGTGAACTCGAGACCGTACTTCGCGTCCGAGATCTGGCAGTTCGTGATCGCGACGGCCGTGCCGACGTTGTCCGTGCGCACGTTCGAATCGTGCGTGCCGAGTCCGCCGTAGCGCACGGTACACCAGTTCAGCAGGCCGGCGGCGCCGGTGCGGAAGTGCAGTCCGCCCCAGTCGTTCGGGGCCGGCGCGGTCGTGGAGCCGTCGTTGTTCGTGTCGAACGGCGCGCCGACGTTGTCGTCCTTCAGCGACGTGAACACGATCTGGCTGTCCGCCGCGGCCTGGCCGTTGGCGATCAGCGCTCCGTCGATCAGGAGGTCCGTATTCGAGTTGAGGCACTTCATCACGACGCCGGCATTGAGGGTGAGCGTGGCGCCGGGACTTACGACGATGTCGCCGAGCAACAGGTACGTGAGGTTCGAGATCGGCGTGCCGCTGAGCGTGGTGCCGCGCACGGGAATGACGTTCGTGCCGGAGGCGAGCGTCGTGGGCAGGATGCCGATCGCGTCGAATCCGTTGTCCGACGTCGACGCGAACGTGATCGAGTCGAACACGGGATTCGAGTCGATCGAGATCGCGACGGGCACGGAGTTGCAGGCGGACACGTCCATCGTCCGGAGCGTCGGGGCGGCCCCGTTGACGCAGGAGACGCCGTAGTACGACGCGTTCACCTGCGTGGCCTCGATGAGCGGACTCGCGCCGTCACACAGAATGGCGGAGTCGCTCGAGTATCCGCCGAACCACACTTCGCAGTTCTGGAGGTGGCTGGCGGAGGAGCCCGGCCGGAACATGATCGCGCGCCAGTTCTGGCTGGCCGGGATCGTGCTGTTGCCGTCTCCGTTCGTGTCGTCGCCGCCCGGCGGGAGATTGTCGTCCCGGATGGACGTGAAGTAGATCTTGGTCGCCGGCAGCGCGCCGCCGATCGCCTGCAGGTTGCCCTGCACCTGGAGCTGAGTGAAGAGACCGAACTTCACGGTGACGCCGGGCTCGATGGTGAGCGTCACGCCGGGGTTCACGTTGACGTTGCCGATCACGTGGTAGATCGGGTCCGGACTGGCTGTCCAGACGGTGTTCGTGGAGATCGTGCCGGACACGGTCACGACGGCCCGCGCGGGCGAGGCGAACGTGATCGCCAGCAGGAGGAGTCCGAGGAACGCGGCGAGTTGCCTCCCCGGCCGGGTCTCAGTGAACATGATCCAAAGCCTCCGAAAGAGTGGTTCGCGTCGACACGGCGGCGGGCGGAGCCGGGGTCGACCGCGGGTCCAACTGATGGAACGAACTCGGTCCTCGAAACTCACACACCGC
>JAGQIB010000534.1 GCA_020431545.1 Gemmatimonadota bacterium | reverse complement strand
CACGGTGGACATCGGCGCGTACGAGATCGTGCCGTCGCCGGTCGCGAGCCCGGTCATCGCGGACGGATCGGCCCGGCTCCTGCGATCGGTTCGTCCCAATCCGGCGCGCGGCGAGCTGCGCATCGACCTCGAGTTGCGTCGATCGAGCGACGTCGTCCTGGACATCCACGACGTGCAGGGCCGTCTCGTGCGTCGCCTCGCTTCCGGGACCATGGACGAGGGAGCGCACCGGGTGACCTGGAACACGGAAGGCGTGGGCGGCCCCGTGGCCGCCGGCACGTACTTCGTCCGGCTTCGCGGAGAAGGCGTCACCGAGTCGCGGAAGGTCGTCGTTCTCCGCTGACTCCCGTTTCCCGTGTTTCGAGCGGTTTCTACTCGATCCGGACGATCCGTCGGGTGACGGACTCGCCGTGGGCCTCGAGTCGCAGGAAGTAGACGCCGCTGCCCGCGCGGCGGCCGCCGTCTTCCGTTCCGTCCCAGAAGACCACATGGCTTCCCGCCGGGAAGCGTTCGTCGAGCAGGCGACGCACGCGGCGGCCCTGCACGTCGAAGACGTTCGCCTGGACCACCGCCTCCCGCTGCAGCCCGAAGACGACGCGCGCGAGGTCGCGGGACGGGGTCGGTTGCACGCGGCCCACCGTGAGCGCCGGGGCGGATCCCGGCGCGGCCGGCAGATGCACCGGTGCCGACGTGACGATCCCTTCGTGGCCGTAGATCCCGATCCCGCCGCTCGAGAACACGTCGCCGGTGGCCTCGTCCCGCAGCGAAGAGAAGCCCCCGAGCGCCACGAGCTGGGGTGTTCGCGGTCCCGTGCCATCCGGGTCGTACTCGGAGAGCTCGGTGAACGACCCGACGCCCCTCCCCACGACCGTCCAGCTCGTGCCGTCGAAGCCGGCGATCTCCCCCGCTCCGGTCACGTTGGTGGCGAAGAGGCTCTCGTACCCGGGACCGTCCCCGTCGAGATCGACCACGGCCAGCGGGCCCGGCTCGCTGCTGTGCGGGAATCCCAGGTCCTGGAAGGTGGAGCCGTTCCACCGCGCGAGCGCCTGGCCGGGCGGATCCTCGACCAGCGTGCAATGAAACTGGAGCGGCATGTAGAGCTGTTCGTCGGCCGGACCCGCGCCGTCCGGATCGTAGGTCTCGAGATCCGCGAGGTAGAAGCCGTATCCGGTACCGAAGCTCGACCACCCCGGCCCGTCGAGCCGGAAGAGCCAGTCGTCGTAGTCGCAGACACCGTTCGTGATGCCGGTGTTCTTGACCGCGAACAGGCTCGCCGTGCCGTCGCCATCCTCGTCGTACGTGCCGAGTCCCGTGACACCGTAGTAGCCGAATACCCCGCCCCCGAGATCCGACCATGCGGACCCGTCCCACTGCGCCACGCGATCCACCGGGACACCGCCCGCGAGCGTGAGACTCTCTCCCGCGACCACGAGGACGGCCGGACTCGGTCCGGGCCCGTCCGGGTCCCACGTCTGGAAGTCGAGGAAGTAGCCCACGTTGATGCCGCTGCCGAGGGCCGACCACGTCACGCCGTCCCACTTCGCGATGTGATTCGCCGGGATGCCGCCGATCTGCGAGAACTCCCCCGCGACGTACAGCTCCGGACCGCCGCCGAGGTCCAGCGCCTCGATCCGGGTAATCCGATCGTCCGTGGAGAAGGCGGGGTCGATCCACGTGTTGCCGTCCCACGCGACGACGTCTCCACCCGCAGGCTGAACCTCGCCCGCCCAGGAGATCGTGGCGCCGTGCACGTACAGGAGCGTCGGGCTCGGCCCGGGACCGTCCGGGTCGAACGCTGCGGCCCGGCCGGTCCTCGAGAGCGTGTTCGTGACCAGACCGTTACCGAGCGG
>JAGQIB010000533.1 GCA_020431545.1 Gemmatimonadota bacterium | reverse complement strand
GCCACCAGGAACCCCGCCAGCATCACGATGCCGTTCACGACGTCGGTGTACGCCACCGAGACCATGCCCGCGAGCGCCGTGTAGAGGATCACGAACGCGGCGGCGAGAATCGTGGCTGTTTCCACCGAGACGTTCGGCGCGAGCAGGTGGATCACTGCGCCGCCCGCGCGATACTGGTACGACACGATCGTGACGTACGCGATCACGAGCGTGATGGTGCCGAGCACGCGCGCCGTGGGCGCGTAGCGCGCCTCGAGGATGTCCTGCACGGTGTAGCCCGCGAAGCGACGCGCCCGCGGCGCGAGCGGCGCGAGCGCGAGGATGCCGAGCACGCCGCCCGCCGGCAGGATCCACGCCGCGAGGCCGGTCTCGTAGGTCTTCTCCGAGTTTCCGAACACGCTGCCGGTGCCGATCCAGGTCGCGAGCATCGTCCCGAACAGCACGAACGTGGAGAGGCCGCGCCCCGCGAGCGTGAAATCGGCGTGGGTGCGGATGCGGCGGACCTTGTAGGCGCCGACCGCGAGGAGCGCGAACAGATACGCGATGACGACGCTGATCTGGACGGTGCGGGGATCCATTCGCGGACGATCGCCAAAGCGAGGGATCTCCGCAACCGCCAAAAAGCGTCGGCCGGCAGGCGGCGAGCTCGTGAGAAGCCGGATCCATGACCGGTTCGGCGACCGCGGCGCTCCGGTCTGCTATGGTCACCGGCCACGCGCGACGCCTCCCGCGGCGCCGCCGCCAGGGAGGCCCCAGCTTGGACGACAGCCTGCCGACGGAACGCTGGGCCGTGCTCGATTTCGAGACGACCGGTCTCAATCCGAGGACCTGCGACGTGATCGAGACGGGGGCGGTCCAGGTCGACGGGCGCGTCCTTGGGGCCACGTTCCACGCGCTCACCGCCCCGCGCGCCGCCATCCCCGCGGCGTCGAGTCTCGTGCACGGGATCGTGGACGACGACGTGGCGGACGCTCCGCCGTTCGAGGCGCGGGTCGCCGACCTGCTCGAGTTCCTCGAGGACCGGGTGATCGTGGCTCACCACGCGCGATTCGATTGCGCGTTTCTCGAGCAGAGCGCGCTCCGGGCGGGCCTCGATCCGCCCACGGCCGCGGCGGTCGATACCGTCCGCCTGTCCCGTCGTCTCTTTCCGGAGATCGAGCGCCACGATCTCACTTCGCTGTGCGCCACGCACGGGATCCGTCGCGAGCGCGCGCACCGGGCGCTGGACGACGCGCTGGCGACGGCCGAGTTGCTCGCGATCCTCCTGGAGCGAGCGGACGCAGACGGGCTGAGTTCGCGCGAGGTACTGCTCGTCGGGCGCCCCGCGCACTGGCGACGTGGCCGTCTACCCGGACTCGTCCTCCTCGGGGCGCGTGAGGTCGAGCTTCTGGAAGAGGCGATCCTCACCGGCGACATCGTGCGGCTCGGGTATCTGTCCGCCCGCGGTCGCGGGCGCCGCATTGCCGTCGTTCCGTACCGGATCGACTCGGCGCCGGACCGCCTGGTCGGCTACGATGTCGACGCGGGCACGACGCGGATCTGGCCGCTCGATCGAGTCATCACCGTGGAGGCGACGTGACGAATCTCCGATTGGAACGAGTGCGGACCGAACTCGGTGACTGCACGCGGTGCCCGCTGCACGCGTCGCGCACGCATCTCGTGTTCGGCGCGGGCGATCCGCACGCGGAGATCGTCCTGGTGGGGGAGGCGCCGGGCGCCCGCGAGGACGAGCGGGGCGTCCCGTTCGTCGGCGCCGCCGGGAACCTGCTCGATCGCATGCTCGAGTCGATCGATCTGGCGCGTTCCGACATCTACATCGCGAATGTCCTGAAGTGCCGCCCGCCCAAGAACCGGGATCCGCGCCCGGCCGAGATCGAGACGTGCGTGCCGTTCCTGTTCGAGCAGATCGCGGCGATCGGTCCCCGGGTGGTGGGGACGCTCGGCAACTTCTCCTCGCGTCTTCTGCTGGGCACGAAGGAGGGGATCACCACGCTGCGGCTCCGGACCCACGACGTCCGGGGGCTCCGGGTGGTTCCGATGTATCACCCGGCGGCCGCGCTCCACAACGGCTCGCTCCGGGGAGA
>JAGQIB010000021.1 GCA_020431545.1 Gemmatimonadota bacterium | reverse complement strand
GGAGCCAGGCGCTCCCGGCCCCGTTTCCTTTCCCGCGGCCGCCGGCGGAGTCCGGGAGCGTCTCGTCGGCGTGTTGGCGAACTCCGACCGACCCGGTTATCCTGTTCGCCTCGGAGGACCGTCGTCTTGCCCTGGATCTCGCTCATCGGCTTCATGTGCTCGGGGAAGTCTTCCACGGGCCGCCTCGTGGCGCGTCAGCTCGGCTGGCCGCACTTCGACACCGACCGCCTGATCGTGGAGCGGGAGGGGAAGTCCGTGGCCGAGATCTTCCGCGAGCGGGGGGAGGCGTACTTCCGCGATCTCGAGTACCGCATCGTGGAGGAGCTGCCGCCCGAGCGGGACATCGTGGTCTCCACCGGCGGCGGGCTCGTCCTGGTGGAGCCGGCGATGGAGATCCTCCGGGTGCAGGGCCCCGTGTTCTGGCTCAGCGTGCAGCCGGAAGACGTCCTGGAGCGAAGCCAGCGCCCCTGGGCGGCCAAGCGCCCGATGCTGCGGGAAGGCGAGGACCTGCCGGCCCGCGTGGACCGGCTCATGGCGGAGCGGGAGCCGCTCTATCGCCGCTGGGGTACGCCCGTGCCCGGCGGCTTCGACCATCCGCGCGAGGCCACACGTCACATCCTGTCGATTCTCTCGAAGCGAGACGAGTTCCGCCCGTACTTCGGGTTCGGGGGCTCGCCTCGATGAACGGGGCCGCCGGTCGGTGCGGGTGATCGCGGGAACGCTGCGCGGCCGCCGCCTGGTCGCCCCCGAGGGGCAAGCGACTCGCCCCACCAGTGATCGCGCGCGCGAGTCCCTCTTCAATCTGCTGGGTCCGATTCGGGCCGGCACGCGCGTCCTCGATCTCTACGCGGGTTCCGGCGCCCTCGGCATCGAGGCGCTGAGTCGAGGCGCCGCGTTCGCCCAGTTCGTGGAGCGGGCCCGGCCCGCGATCGCCGCGATCCGCCGCAACGTGGAAGCGCTCGGCCTCTCGGATCGGGCGCTGATCCTCGCCGTCGACGCCCGTTCCGACGCCGCTTTCGACGGCGGCCCCTTCGACCTCGTTCTCGCGGATCCGCCCTGGCCGGACCGCCGGGACGAGGAGATCGTGGAACGAGCCGAGCGCGCGCTCGCTCCGGGCGGGATCCTCGTGCTCGAGCACCCCGCGGCCCGCCCCGCGCCCGGCGCCCCGACCGGGCGGGAGCTCTGGAAGAGCCGCAAGTACGGCGACACCGCGCTGTCCCTGTACCGTTCGTCCCCCGACGCCTGATCGCTCCCGCGCTGGCCCGCCGCGAAGTCCTGCGGTACCGTTGCCGGCCGGCCCGGGACCCGGGGCGGAAAGGAGACCTCGATCGTGCGCACGGCGCTGTACCCCGGCACCTTCGACCCCGTGACCCACGGCCACGTGGACCTCGTGGAGCGCGGCCTTCGCCTGTTCGACCGGATCGTGGTCGGCGTGGCGGACAGTCGCACCAAGGGCCCGCTGTTCACCACCGAGGAACGGGTCGGCCTGTTTCGCGAGGCCGTCGACCATCTGAAGGGCGTCGAGGTGGTCGCGTTCGACAAGCTCACGGTGCACTTCGCGCGGGACGTGGACGCGTGCGCGATCATCCGCGGGCTGCGTGCGGTCTCCGACTTCGACTACGAGTTCCAGCTCGCGTGGATGAACCGCAAGCTCGACTCGCAGCTCGAGACCGTGTTCCTGTGTCCGAACGAGAACTGGTCCTACCTGAACTCCTCGCTCGTGAAGGAGATCGCGCGACTGGACGGCGACTTCGAGGAGTTCGTGACACCGGGCGTCGCCCGCGCGCTGCGCCAGCGCTTCGGGAAGGCCTGATGCCGACGTATCGCTACGAGTGCGCTTCGTGCGACGCGAAGCCGGAGTTCTTCCAGTCGATCAACGAGAAGCCCAAGCGCAAGTGTCCCGAGTGCGGCGGCAAGCTCACGCGTCTGATCGGCGGCGGCGGCGGGGTGATCCTCAAGGGCAGCGGCTTCTACACCACGGACTATCGCTCCGACAGCTACCACTCGGCCGCGAAGGCGGATCGCGCGGAGCCCGCTCGCTCCGGGGAGACGTCGAGCGGCGGGGCGGACTCCGGGAAGTCGACGGCAGGCGACAAGGCGGCCGGGAAGAGCGGCGACGCGAAGGCCGCCAAGAAACCGACGGGTTCCGCCGCGAAGTCCAAGAAGAAGTCGGACTCGAAGTAGCGCCTCGCGTTCGCGGGGCCCGGACTCCTCGGCGTCTGGGTCCCCGGGGCGGCGACCGGCGGGCTTCCTCAGGCGGGCGGCAGCAGCAGGGCGCGCAGCTCGCCGTAGTCCCGCACGATGCGGTCGCCGTTCTCGCTCGGGGTCGAGAAGAATCCGCCCGCGAACAGGACGAACGGAACTCCGTGGGCTCGCGCGGCCTCGCGATCGGAGTCGCGATCGCCGACCATCACGGCCCGCGTCGGGAAGATCCCCGTCTCGCGGAGGATCGCGCCCACCATGTCGGCCTTGCTGCCGATGCCGGGGGTGTCCACGCAGTACGCCCCGGCGAGAATCGGGTCGAGGTGGAACGCCTGCACGAATCCCGCGAGGTAACGTCGCCCGCAGTTCGACGCGAGCGCGAGCTGCCGCCCGGCCGCGTGCAGGTCGTCCATCAGCCGGCGCGCGCCCGGGTACATCGCCCCGACTCCCTCGCCGAACGCGACTTCCTCCAGGTCCTGGGCCTCGCCCTCGATCTCGGCCGCGAGCCCGTGCAGGTCCTCCGGGAGAACGAACTGCCAGAACCGGTCCATCGGCAGGCCGATGGCGCCCAGGAACTGCACGTCCTCCGGCACCGCCCGGTCGATTCCGTGCCGCGCGAAGACGGTCGCCACGGCGCGCTTGCCGAGATCGAGCCAGAAGCGATCGGTGGCGAGCAGGGTGCCGTCGATGTCGAAGATGACGAGCTCGGCGTGCGCGAGGTCCAAGTTCCCTCCCGGGATTCGGTGCGAGCGATGGCGCGTGGCGGGCGAGTCTCCCCGGGGCCCGCCGGGGCGTCAAGCCGAGCCGATTGACGGGTTCGGGAGCCCTCGGTACGTTCGGCTTCCGTCGGTCTCCCCGACGTTTCCCGTGGGCGCGCCATGTTCCTGGATCGAGCGGTCATTCAAGTCGTCGCCGGCGACGGCGGTCGCGGTTGCATGAGCTTCCGCCGGGAGAAGTACGTCCCGCGCGGCGGTCCCGACGGCGGCGACGGCGGTCGCGGCGGTCACGTCTATCTCGTGGTGGACGAGCGTCAGTCCACGCTGCGGGACTTCCGCTACCGGCGGGAGTTCAAGGCCGAGCGGGGCCAGCACGGCATGGGTTCGGACATGACGGGTCGGAACGGCGAGGACCTCGAGATCGCTCTTCCCGCCGGCACCGTCGTGTGGGACGAGGAGACCGGCGAGCCCGTGGCCGACCTCGTGGAGGTGGGGCAGCGCTTTCTCGTGGTGCGCGGCGGCCGCGGCGGGCGCGGGAACGCCACGTTCAAGACCTCCACGAACCGGGCGCCCCGGCGGACCGAGCCGGGACTGCCGGGCGAGTCCCGCCGGCTGCGGCTCGAGCTCAAGCTCATCGCCGACGTGGGACTGGTCGGATTCCCGAACGCGGGAAAGTCCACGTTCCTTTCCCGCGTGAGCGCGGCGCGCCCGAAGATTGCGGACTATCCGTTCACCACGCTGTCCCCGAACCTCGGGGTCGTAGACCTGCCGGACTTCCGGCAGTTCGTAGTGGCGGACATTCCGGGAATCCTGGAGGGCGCGCACGAGGGCAAAGGGCTCGGACTCGAGTTCCTGCGCCACATCGAGCGCACGCGCGTGCTGCTGTTCCTGCTGGACCTCACGTCGGAGGAGCCGGCGGATCAGCTCGCGAAGCTGCGCCACGAGCTCGCCGAGTACGGACACCGGCTCACCGAACGCCCGTCGCTCGTGGCGCTGACGAAGGCGGATCTCTTTCCGGCCGACGAAGTGCCGGCCCCGTCGTTGCCGGGGGAGGAGACCTTCGTGATCTCCTCGGTGCGCGGCGACGGGATGGACTCTCTCCTCGAACGCATCTGGCAGCTCGTGGAAACCGAACAGCGCAAGGATCGGGACGCGTCCGCGGCGGCGCACGAAGGGCCGGCGTCGACGGGACGGGGGCCGACGGAGCGCGAGGGGTGAGTGACCTCGCGGCGGCGCTCGCGCTCGTCCGTTCCGAGGAACTGGAGGAGCGCTGTCGCGGCGTCGAGGAGCTCGCGCGCATCGAGGGGGAGGCGGCCGCCTCCGCGCTGGCGGCCCTGCTCGCGGAGCCCAGCTGGTACCTACGCGACCGCGTGGTGGAAGCGATCGCCGCCCGTCCGGATGCTGCGCCCGCCGTCCGCCGGGTACTCGCGGGCGGATCCTGGTTCGCGCGCGCGTCCGCCTGCGATGCGCTCGGGCGCGGACGGGATCCGGAGGCGCTCCCCGCGCTGCTGCAGGCCATGGAGGATCGCAACGTGTCGTTGCAGAAATCGGCGGCGGCCGCCGTGCGTCGCCTCGGGGAGCGGGTGGGAGTGGAGTGCGTCGCCCGGGAACTCGCGCGGCTGCCCGCGGAGAGACGTCGGCGGGTGATCACCCGCCTCGGTCACCAGGAACCCCACTGGATCGAGGCCGCGGAGCGGGCGCTCGCGGCGCTGGAGCCGGCGAACCACTCGGAACCGCTGGAGCCCGCCTGGTCGGGAGGGCGCGCGGAGGTGCGCGCGCTTGCGCGATTCCGGCGCTGGATCGCCGCCCTTCCCGGCGGAGCGGCGCGATGACGCGAGATCGACTCGTTCGCCTCGGAATCGCCGTCTCGCGCCTCGCGCCGGTCACCGCCCGCAAGATCCGCGATCACTACGGAGGATGGGTGGCGGCGGTGGAGGCGGCGGACCGGGATCGTCACTTCCCCGAGTCCTGGCGGGAGACGTTTCGCGCGGCCGAGCGTGCGGGGCAAGGCGCCACGGAACGCGCCGGGGCCGCCCGCGCGACCGTGCTGTGGCGAGGCGATCCCGAATGGCCGGAGGGTCTTGCCGGTCTCACGGATCCGCCGGAGGTCCTGTTCGTACGCGGCGATCCGCGACTGCTGCGCGAGCCGTCCGTCGCGATCGTGGGGACGCGCGAGTGCACGCCGGAAGGCGCCGATCTCGCCCGTCGTCTCGGGGCGCGGCTCGCCGAAGCGGGCCGTTGCGTCGTTTCGGGCCTCGCGCGCGGCATCGATACGGCGGCGCACGTCGGCGCGCTCGAAGGGGATGGTGACACGATCGCTGTGCTCGGGGCCGGAGTCGATGTGCCCACGCCGCCCCGCAACGCCGCGCTCCACGAGGAGATCGCGAACCGCGGAGCGCTCGTCTCCGAGTTCGCACCGGGCACCGAGCCGCGGCCGCGCCACTTCCCTCGCCGCAACCGGATCCTCGCCGCGCTCGCGCAGGCGATCGTCGTGATCGAGGCGAGGCACCGTTCCGGCGCGCTCGTCACCGCCCGCCACGGGCTCGACCAGGGCAAGGAGATCTTCGTCGTGCCGGGATGGCCGGGGTCTCCGCTCGCGGCCGGTCCCCTGGCACTGCTCCGGGACGGCGCCCGTCCGATCCGCGGAGCGGACGATCTGCTCGAGGACCTGCGCGGTCTCGGCGCCTCGCCCGCGTTCGGAATCGTGGCGGAGGGGGAGGATCCCCCCGCCGATTCCGCCGAGCAGCGCGCTCTTCGCGAGTTGCTCGGACCGGGTGCTCGCCTTGAGTAGCTCGGGGAAGCGCGTGAAGCACGCGTTCGAGACCGTGGGTTTCCGCCTCCTCGTGGGGGTCGTCCGTCGCACGCCGCGGGCGTTCGCGCTGGGGCTCGGCTCGGCGCTCGGGCGCTTCGCGTTCGAGATCGGCATCCGTCGTCGGGTGGCGGTGGACAACGTCCTCGCGCGACTCGCGCCGGCGGGAGGGCGCCGCGCGGCCGTCCGGGTGGCGCGCGAGAGCTACGCGGTGATCGCGCGCACGTTCGTGGATCTGCTCCGGACCGATCTCGAGTCGGATGCCGTGATCGGCGGGCTCGTCCCGCGCGAGGATCTGGAGCCGGTCCTCGAGGTCTGGCGGCACGGAAAGGGGGCGATGTTCGTCTCCGGGCACTTCGGCAACTGGGAGCTGCTGCTGAACTCGATCCGACGTCTCGGCGTCCCGGTCGGAGCGATGGCGAAGGACCAGTCGAACACGGCCGTGAACGAGATCGTGAAGAGCATCCGCGCGCGGGGCGGGATCACTCCGCTGTCGTCGCGTCGCGATCTGCGCGAAGCGGTGCGTTTGCTGCGCGGCGGCGGCTACGTCGCCACGTTGATGGACCAGGACGCGGGAAAGCGTGGCGAGTTCGTGCCCTTCCTGGGCACGCCGGCGTCCACGCCGAGCGGCGCCGTCACGATGGCGGTGCGCACGGGCGCGCCGCTCGTTCCCGGGGTACTCCTGGACCTCGGCGGCTCGTACCGTGCCGCGATCGGTGAGCCGTGGTGGCCACCCTCCGCTGGGGAGATGCCGGAAGAGGAAGCGGTGCGGGCCGGCGTGTTGCACTACACGCGTTTCCTCGAGGAGCACGTGCGCGCGCATCCCGGGAACTACTTCTGGGCGCACCGGCGCTGGAAGACGCGACCGCCGGGCGCGAAGGCGGACTCGTGACGTCGCCCGTCGTCGCCGTGATCGGCACCGTGAACCGCGACGTGATCGTGACGGCCGAGGGAGCGGAGCACACGAGCCTCGGCGGCATTCTCTACAACGTGCTGCCGCTCGTGGCGCTGCTGGAGGATACCGGCCTGCGTGTCGCGCCGATCGGCCGCCTCGGCGCCGCCGATCGGGACGAAGCGCTCGCGTTGCTCCGCGCTTTCCCGGCGCTGGATCCGGGTGGTCTGATCGTGGATCCGGCGGGAACGAACGTCTCGCACCTCGACTACCGCGGTGGCGGCGAGCGGATCGAGCACGTGACGATGAACGTCGCGTCGCTCGGCAGCGAGGATCTCGCGGCGGCCGCGTCGGCGCGGGCCGTGCTCGTCAACATGATCTCGGGACGTGACGTGTCCCTCGCGGCGCTCGAAGCGTTGCGGGCGGCGTGCGACGGGACACTTTACCTCGACGTTCAGGCCCTCGCGCGCACGACGGACACGCCACGTCGCCCGCGCGCGGATCCGCAGTGGGCGCGCTGGGCGGCCGTGTTCGACGTCGTCCGCGGCAACGAGGACGAGATCGGCTGGATCGCGGGTACGGAAGGAGACGTCGAGGCGGGCGTTCGTCGACTGCTGCGCGCCGGGGCGGGCGAGGTGCTGTTGACCTCGGGAGCGCGTGGTGCCGCGCGCTTCGTCCTCGAGGGAAGCGACGTGCGTCGTGACGTCGTGCCGGCAGTGCCGGTCGCGCGGGTCGCGGATCCCACGGGCTGTGGCGATTCGTTTCTTTCTGCGGTCGTGGCGGGGCGATTGCTCGGACTCGCGCCGCTCGACTCGATGGCGCTCGGTGCGTGGCTCGCCGCCGAGGTGGCAACGCGAACCGGTCTCTCATCGTTGCGGGAACTGCGAGGTGTTCGTAAACGGGCAGCCGCCGCCGACGCCCGATTCGCGGCGCTCGCCCGGGCCCCCGAGGGAACCGGCCGGCCCCCCGGGTAGGCCCCTCGGTTCCCACCCCGGCGCGGGCGCCGAGGCGGCTTCCCTCATGCAAACAGTCGAAGTCTTGGCCCCAATCGTCGGTCGAGCAACGGCTTGCGGCGAGGCGCCCCGCCCGGTCGGCCCGAATTGCGCATCCTGGCGGAAGTTGGCACGAACCTTTCAATGGCAGATCGGCGCGACCGGGATCGAGCTCTGCAGCCGAGTCTTTCCCGCGATTCCGGCCGTGGGCCGGCGAGGTTCGTCGGGAGTCAGTGAGAGAGGAGCTTCCGGGGGGGAGCCGCTGGCGATCGATCCGAGCTTCGTTCAGGTTCGGGCATCCGTCCTTCGGGGCGGATGCCCTTTTTCTTGCTCGTGGCGGCGGCAGCGACCTCCTCGGGCGGCTCGGACGGGCCGGCCAGTTCCGTGAGTCGCGCGAGCGCGGGGCGGGCGGTCGCGTGGTGCCCGGCCCGCCAGGCGGCGCCCGCGGGGCCGGCCAGGGCGGTCTCCGCGAGGGAGGCCTCGAGCATCCGGGATCCGGCGAGAAAGAGGAAGCCGGCACCCCAGACCCGGGGCAGGTCCTCGAGGAGGAGCGGGGCGTGGGCGGCGTCGGCCAGGAACGTCACGAGAAAGCCGCCGCCGGCGGCGAGCCAGATCGGGCCCGGAACGTCGCGCCCGCGAGGCGAGCGCGCGAGGGTCCAGAGCGCCGGGCCGGCCACCGCGGCGAACACGAGCCACGCGAGCCGTTCCGCCGCGGGGGAGTGACCCGACAGCGCGGGAAGAACCCGGAAGCGCTCCTCGAACGCCACGAGGGCGAGGATCCAGGCGAGTCGCGTGCGCGCGCCGTGCTCGGCGGGACTCGAGCGTCCGGCGAGACGCTCGGAGCGCGTCACCACCGTCAGCAGCAGCGCGCTCGCGAGCAAGAGACCCGCGGAGACGGTCGCGTGCGCGTGACCGAACGCCGGACTGCCGGGATCGAGGATCACGTCGCGCACCACGGATTCGCGGCCGGCCCACTGGAGGTATCCGAGCACGCCGGAGTAAACGGCGAGCAGGATCAGAACGGCCTGGCGGATCAATCCGGAGTCCTCGCGGGTGGGGGCCTCTTTCCGGATCGGAGCGACTCGCTAGGACCTTGAACGCGTGTTCGTTCGCGACGATCGGTCCTGGTGAGGATTGATCGATCGTGACAACCATCTCGCCGGACTCGGGATCATCGTCTAGACTGGCCGGCCGGAACTTTGCTCGACTTCGAGGTGCGCATGTTCGTCACCGATCGCGACCGCTTTCTCTCCCTGTGCGAGGCGATTCGCGCCGAGGGCACGTTCGCCTGGGACACCGAGTTCATCCAGGATCGCACCTACTGGCCGCGGCTCTGCCTCGTGCAGGTGGCGACGCGCGGCGAGGTCGCGGCGATCGACCCGTTCGAGGTCGGAGATCTCGAGCCGCTCTGGGACCTCGTGACCGATCCCGCGGTGCGCGTCGTGCTCCACGCCGGCGCCCAGGATCTCCAGATCGCGTTCGACGCCGCGGAGCGACCGGCGAGCAACATCTTCGACACCCAGATCGCGGCCGCGTTTCTCGGCTACGGGGACAGCATCAGCTACGCGGGACTGCTGTCCAAGGAACTCGGCGTACGGCTCTCCAAGCGCGAGACGATGACCGACTGGTCGCGCCGGCCGCTCACGGAAGGGCAGCTCGAGTACGCGCTCGACGACGTTCGACACCTGCTCACGCTCTACGACCGGCTGAACTCGCGCCTCGAGGAACTCGGCCGCTCGGAGTGGATCCGCGAGGAGCTGGCGCCGTACGAGGATCCGGAGAACTTCCGTCGCGATCCGCGCAACGCCTGGGTGCGCCTCTCCAAGCGCAAGTCGCTGGACAAGAAGGCGCTCGCGGTGCTGCGCGAGGTCGCCGCGTGGCGCGAGGAGACGGCGGCGCAGCGCAACGTGCCGCGGAACCGTGTGCTCGGCGACGAGATGCTGGTGGAGATCGCGAAGCGCGCCCCGCGCGAAGTGCAGGGGCTCTCCGCGATTCGCAACCTGCCGGAACGCATCGTGGCCCAGGCCGGCAAGGAGATCGTGTCGCGGGTGAAGGCCGGTCTCGCGATCCCGCCGACCGAGCGACCGGAGCCGCCCCCGCTCCGCTCGGAGGATCCCGCCCGCGCGCGCGTGGTGGACATCATGGATCTGTTCGTCCAGGTGCGCGCGCGGGAGACGGGAGTCGCGCGCAACGTGCTCGCCACGCGACTCGATCTCGACCGAGCGGCCGGCCTGCACTACGGCGAGCGCGACGGCCACGACGCGCCCCGAGTACTGCGCGGCTGGCGCGCGAAGCTCGTCGGCGACGATCTGCGTCGACTGCTGGAAGGCGGCATCGTACTCGGCGTGGACCCCAAGACTCGCCTGCCGCGAGTGATGGAGGCGGAGGCCGGCGGCTAGTCCGCGCGGCCTCCCCGGGGAGCGCTAGACTCCGACTCCCGAGCGCTGCGCGATCTCGATGGCCTCGCGCACGGCGGGCTCGAGATCCGGGAAGAAGTCGTTCCGGGCCTCGAGCTTCTCGAGATCCGTGATCGCATCCGCGGCCGGCTCGCGTCCCGTGAGCAGGCGCCGCGCCGCGTCGGCGCAGGTGGCCACGTTCTCCGCGTGGCGCCGCAGGCGGTCGGCCGCGTAGTCCGGCGCCCCGTTCGTGGTGATCAGGAACGCCCAGTCGGAAGCGCCGAGCAGCAGGAACTCTCGCAGCGCGGCGAGCGCGAAGCGGCGCGGCAGCCCTTCCATAGCGGCGGTGCGCCCGAGCAGGTCCCAGACCTCGGCCTCGGCGGCGTCGATCAGCGACCAGGTCCAGTCGACGCGCGGATTGCGCCAGACCGCATGGCCGCCGCCCTCTCCCCACGATCCTTCCGGCAGGGCCAGCACATGCTCCGGCGGAAACTCCTCGTGGTGGCGACCGAGCGTGGTCAGGGCGACGTCCGGATCGCGCGCGAGGCGCGACAGCGCGGCCTCGATCCAGGAGACGCCCTCGAACCACCAGTGTCCGAACAGCTCCGCGTCGTACGGGGCGCAGAGGATCGCGCCGTCGCTCGTGTCCGCGAGCGTGGAGTGAACGAGGTGGGCGAAGTGATCCGCGTGATTCGCGACGCGTTCCTGCGCCCGGGCCGGCGAGTAGAGAGACTTCTCCGCGAGGTCTACTCCGGGGCCGGTGATGCGCCAGTAGCGATGGCCGCCGGTGTCGGACTTCTTGTGGAAGTCGAGGTAGTCGGGATCGCCGGGGTAGCCGTGATCGCCGCACCAGACCTGGATGCCCGTACCCGGGTCGCGAGAGAAGCACGCGCACCGCGAGGGATCTCCGCCCGGACCCGCGACCTGATACGAGTACCGCGTGTCGCCCTCCGGCCGGATCGGTCGCACGAGGTCCTCCGCGCGCGCGGCGCGGCGCGCATCCGCGAGCCGGTGAGTCCGCTCGGGGTAGGAGCCGAGCGCGCGGCCCCCCGAGACGAGCGCCGAGTCCACGACGAACCAGCGGATGCCCGCGGCCCCCACGAGCTCTTCCACTCCGGGGCGCACGCGCGCGGAACCGTCGCGCCCCCACCACGTGCCGCCCGGACGATAGCCGCACTCGGGCAGCCACATGCCGGTGGGCTCCTGGCCGAATCGACGCACGTGCGTGCGCCGCGCGAGCACCGCCTGGAGCGCGATGGACTCGTCGCGCGCGGTGAGGGGGAAGTAGAAGTGGGTCGCGCCGCACGTCGCGAGCTCGATCACTTCCTGGTCGGCGAGCCGACGGAGCTCGCCGAGCAGATCCCCTCCCGAGGAGTCGAGGAACCGGAGCGCATCGCGGTAGAAGTCACGCCAGTACGCCGCGAGCTCGGTCCGCCCGGGTTCGTCTTCCCAGGTCCTGGCCGCGTCTTCCCCCGCCGTGCGCTCGCGATCCTCCAGATAGTCGCCGAGCATCGCCGTGAACTTGCCGTGCGCGAGCTGCTCCGCGAGCACGGGACTCACGCTCAGCGTGACCCCGCCCCGCACGCCGGAAGCGGAAAGACGGTCGAGCGCCCGCACCAGCGGGATCCAGGTCTCCACCGCCGCTTCGCACAGCCACTCCGCGCCGTGCGGCCACCTTCCGTGACCGAGCACCCAGGGAAGATGGCCGTGCAGGAAGAACGAGAAGCTCTTACGCGCCATGAGCGTCGCCCGCGGCGTGAGGAGCGACCGGCGACGTGGGAGCGAACCCGATCGGCGTGTTCTCGTCGCGCCCCGGGAGCTTGATGGTCCCGTGCTTGTCCTCGAACGCGGACAGGTTCCGCTCCAGCAGCTCCTGGAACGCTTTCGCGTGCTGCGGCGTCATCACGACGCGCGCGTACACCTTTCCCTTGCGGACGCCGGGTAGCGCGCGCGCGAAGTCGAGCACGAACTCGGAGGGCGAGTGAGTCACGAACATCAGGTTCGAGTACTGCCCCTCGGCGACCTCGTCCGGCAGCTCCACCTGGAACTGGGGCGCCGGTGTGCGTGGCGGCGGATTCTGGCTCATGCTTCCTCCCTCAGGCGCGGCACGATACCCGGGCGGGGCGGAACCGGCAACGCGGCTTCCTCCCGCCGACGTTCATCGCAGGAGCAACACCCTTCCGGCGCCCTGGATCCCGTTGTGGACACGAAAGAAGTACATCCCGGCCGGAACCGGCGCTCCCGCGTCGTTCGTTCCGTCCCAGCGCGCCGCACGTCCCGCGTCGACCAGCGACGACGCGTCGAGCGTACGCACCCGGCGACCGGTCGCGTCGTGCACGGTGACGATCACGTCGTCGGGCGCGGGACCCTCGAACGTGAGCTGCAACGACACGCCGGCGAGGCGATCGGGGAGCCACGGGTTCGGCGAGGCGTACGGCAACGCGACCTCGATCACCGAGTTCGTCACCGTGAACGTCGCGGACGCCGAGGTCGCCCCCGACGAGTGCACCACGACCTCCACTCCGCTCTCCGATTCGTCGAAGAGATGCGAGCTCGGCAAGCTCGACTCGTCGAACACGCTCTGCGCGCCCGGCCACGGATCCGTGATTCCGGTGGTCAGCGAGAGGTCCGCGTCCTGCGGCTCGAGCGTGAGCAGGCCGCCACCGTCAGGGTAGGCGGACGCGCGATTCGTGGCGCGGCTCTCGTCCACGTGGTACAGCAGCACCCCGCCTCCCGGGAGTCCCGCATCCCAGCCGGAAGGTGTGCGCATCTCGGCGAGGAAGAACTCGCCCGATCCGGGATCGCCGCTCCGCCAGTCCACGTCGCCGGGGTTGGAGCGGAGCTGCACCGCGCTGCCGCCCGCCGCGATCGGCGTGAGCGTGCGCGACGCCGTGATGGTTCGACCGGGGCCGGCCGCCAGCACTTCGGGCAGGTTCCAGCCGAGGTACGCCCGGGACCACGCGGAGAACGAGCCCGGCAGCGCGCCCGGGGCCGCCGTCTCCGCGACGCCGCGCACTCGATTCCAGGTGCCGTAGTCCATGAGGTCCCACTGGCCCACGCGGTCGTCGAACGTCTCCGTGTCGTAGAAATCCGGCAGCCCGAGGACGTGACCGAACTCGTGGCAGTAGACGCCGATCGTGGCGATCGAGTCCGCCCAGAGGGGCGCCACGGTAGGACGCACGAGCTGAAGCTCCGGGCACGTGAAGTAGTCGGCGATGCGAGGCTGGCCGGAGCCGAAGTCCCCGTCGACCACGGACCACTTGTGGGAGTTGATCGCGAGGAGGTCGGTCTCCGGCGTCAGCGCGGAGGAGACGGCCCACTCGTAGCCCTGACCCGAGTGGATCACGAGGAGAGCGTCCACCACGCCGTCGCCGTTCGCGTCGTAGTCGGAGAGGTCGAGGCCCCCGGTCACGGCCGCCTGCACCGCGTCTTCCGTCATCCGCTGGCCGTTGTTCGGATACGGCCCGACGCCGGCGCCGTTCGTGCCGCCCGCGTAGTAGGACTGGGTCTGCGGCAAAGTCAACCAGCCCCAGACGTCGCCGGTGACGGACAGCGCGCCTTCCGACAGGTCCTCGTAGAAGCGGCGGAACGTGAAGCCGGTGGTTCCGAACAGGTGACTCTGGAAGCGGGCGGGCGCGATGAGCGCGGGGCGGTCCGGATACTGGGCGAGGATCACGAGCAGGTGGACGTCGCCGGTGGCGGGTACGATCGCCCGGCTCGTCCCGCGCGCGACCACGGGCGGCAGGGACCGCTCGAACGGGGAGGACGCGAGCTCGCGGAACGGGGCCGCCACGCAATCCGGGACCCCGTCCTCGGCGGCAGCGATCGCGACCGGCGCCCGGCCGAGCCCGACCCACGAGAGCATCGCGACGAGAGTCCACGTGTGGCGAGCCGTCATCTTCCCCTCCCGTGTCCACCTGCCGTCACGATACGCCCACGACGCGAAGGCCGCCAGGACACCCCCTGATCATCGGTCCCGGGGTCCGCGCGACCGAGTGGGGCGGGCCGCCTTGACGGTACTTTCCCGCCGGTGATAGCTTGCGGGGTCATTTTCGGCCGTTTTGCCCGTTGAAATGCCCTCTTCGGGACGTTCCCGGGATCCCCGCGGCCCTTTGGGAGACCCGCATGACGCCTCCGCTCCTGAGTCCGGGCGAGTTCCGGGAGCTCGCGGCCCGGTTCGCCGAGCGTCCGATCGTCGTCCTCGGCGACGTGATGCTCGACGAGTACGTCTGGGGCGAGGCGAGCCGGATCTCCCCCGAGGCGCCCGTCGCGATCGTGGAGGTGGAGCGCGAGACGCTCCGGCTCGGCGGCGCGGCGAACGTCGCGCGCAACATCGCGTCGCTGGGCGGCCGGGTGGAACTGCTCGCGCTCGTGGGCGAGGACGCCCGCGCGGAGTCGCTGGCCGAGGCCCTGGAGGCGGAAGGCATCGCGGCGAACGGCCTGCTCGCCGATCCGGATCGACCCACCACGCTGAAGACCCGCATCGTCGCCTCGCGCCAGCAGATCGTGCGCGTGGACCGCGAGAGCCGGGCTCCGCTGGCCGGCAAGCTCCGCGAACGCTTCGTGGACTCGCTGATGGCGCGGCTCGAGACCGCCGGCGGGGTGCTGGTCTCGGACTACGGCAAGGGCGTGGTGGATCTGTCGCTGATGGAGCTCGTCGCGCGCGAGGCCCGGGCCCGCGACATCTTCGTCGCCGTGGACCCGAAGGAGTCGCACTTCTATCTCTATCGTCACGTCTCGATCGTGACGCCGAACGTGCACGAGGCGTCGAGGGCCGCGCGCCTCGAGATTCGCGGCACGCGAAACCTCGAGGAGGCGGGACGCAAGCTGCTCGCGGAGCTGGAATCGGACGCGCTGCTGATCACGCGCGGTCCCGAGGGGATGTCGCTGTTCCGGACGGATCGCGAGACCACGCACATCCCGGTGATGGCACGCGAGGTGTACGACGTCACGGGCGCGGGCGACACGGTGATCGCCACGCTCACGCTGGCGGCGGTGGCCGGCGCGTCGCTGGAGCACGCGGCGGCGCTGTCGAACGCGGCGGCCGCGGTCGTGGTGGGTGAGGTGGGCACGGCGGCGGTAACTCCGGACGAGCTGGAGATGTCGCTTTCGTTCGGATATCCGAAGCCGTCGGAGCGCGCCGGCGCTCGCGAGAGGGAGAAGGCGCGTTGACCGCGGACGGCTCTCCGAAGGTCGGAACGCTCGCGGAGATCGTGGCGTGGCGGAAGGTCGCCTCGGATCACGGCGAGAAGGTCGTGCTCACGAACGGCTGCTTCGATCTGATCCACCGCGGACACGTGGAGCTGCTGCGCGAGGCGAAGGCGCAGGGCGACCGTCTCGTGGTGGCGCTGAACGACGACGACTCCGTTCATCGCCTCAAGGGCCCGACCCGGCCGCTCGTGCGCCAGGAAGATCGGGCCGAGGTCGTGGCGGCGCTGGAGATGGTGGATCGTGTCGTCTTCTTCGGGGAGGACACGCCGGCCCGCGTGATCGAGGCGATCCGCCCCGACGTGCTGGTCAAGGGCGCGGACTACGAGCTCGGCGAGATCGTCGGCCGGGACTTCGTGGAGAGCATCGGAGGGCGCGTGCACCGCGTGGCCCTCCGCGAAGGACGTTCCACTCGGGGCATCGTGCAGATCGTGCTGGAGAGGTTCGGCGCGCGCGCGCCGGAGGTCGGAAAGGAGAACCGATGAACCTTCACGAGTACCAGGGACGCGACCTGTTCGCCTCCTACGGCATCCCGGTCCTGCCGGGCGAAGTCGCGACCACTCCCGCGGAGGCGAAGGACGCGGCGAAGCGTCTCGGCGGGCACGTGGTGGTGAAAGCCCAGGTCCACGCCGGCGGCCGGGGCAAGGCCGGCGGCGTGAAGCTGGCGGACAACCCGGATCAGGCGGCCGAGGTGGCGCAGGCGATCCTGAAGCTGAAGATCAAGGACCTTCCGGTCCGCAAGGTGCTCGTCGCGAAGGCGGCCGAGATCAAGAGCGAGGCCTACTTCGGCATCACGCTCGATCGCGCGGCGCGTCGTCCGGTGGTGATCGTGTCGGCGGCGGGCGGCGTGGACATCGAGGAGGTCGCCGCGAAGACGCCGGACAAGGTGATCCGTCACCACGTGAATCCCAAGACGGGACTCACGGAGGCGGAGGCACTGGAGATCTCGGGCCGCGTGTACTCGAACGCGGATCACGCGAAGCAGGCGGCGGACATCCTTCTCAAGCTCTGGAAGGTGACGAGCGAGAAGGACACGTCGCTCGTGGAGATCAACCCGCTGGTGGTGGACGGCCACGACAAGGTGCTCGCGCTCGACTCGAAGGTCGTGCTGGACGACAACGGCCTGTTCCGCCACCCGGATCTCGAGGAACTGCGCGATCCGGACAGCGAGACGAAGTGGGAGCGCATGGCGCGCGAGATGGGACTCTCGTACGTGAAGCTCGACGGAAACGTCGGCTGCTGCGTGAACGGCGCCGGGCTCGCGATGGCCACGATGGATCTCATCAAGTACTACGGCGGCGACCCTGCGAACTTCCTCGACATCGGCGGCAGCAGCTCGCCGGAGAAGGTCCTCACGGCGATGAAGATCATCCTCGCCGACAAGAACGTGAAGTCGATCGTGTTCAACATCTTCGGCGGCATCACGCGCTGCGACGACGTCGCGCGCGGCATCGTGGAGGCCGTGAAGAAGGGCAAGATCGAGCACCCGATCGTGGTGCGGCTCACGGGCACGAACGAGGAAGAGGCGCGCAAGATCCTGGACGAGTCGGACGTCGAGGTGACGCCCGCCAAGACGATGGACGAAGTCGTGCAGCTCGGCATTCGCGCCGCGCTGCGCAGCAAGATCGACAGCGTGAGCTGACGGAGGACGAGCATGGGAATCCTGGTAAACAAGGACACGAAGCTGCTCGTCCAGGGCATCACCGGTCGAGACGGCTCGTTCCACACCGAGAAGATGATCGAGTACGGCACGAACGTCGTGGGTGGCGTGACGCCGAAGAAGGGCGGCCAGCAGATCTTCGGCAAGCCGGTGTTCGATACGGTGAAGCAGGCCGTGGCGGAGACGGGCGCGAACGCGACCGTGATCTACGTTCCGCCGGCGTTCGCGGCGGGCGCCGTGATCGAGGCGATCGAGGCGGGCATCCCGTTCATCACCTGCATCACCGAGGGCGTTCCGGTGAACGACATGGTGAACGTCTGGGCGGCGGTCGAGGGCTCCGGCTCGCGCCTGCTCGGTCCGAACTGTCCGGGCGTGATCACGCCGGGCGAGTGCAAGGTCGGCATCATGCCGGGCCACATCCACCAGCCGGGCAAGGTCGGCGTGGTGAGTCGCAGCGGCACGCTCACGTACGAGGTCGTGGATCAGCTCACGCGCGTGGGCCTCGGCCAGTCGAGCTGTGTGGGTATCGGCGGCGATCCGATCATCGGCACGAAGTTCATCGACGTGCTGGATCTGTTCGAGAACGACCCTCAGACCGAGTACATCGTGATGATCGGCGAGATCGGCGGCTCCGACGAGGAGATCGCGGCGGAGTTCATCCAGGAGAAGGTCACGAAGCCGGTCGTCTCCTTCATCGCCGGTTCGTCGGCGCCTCCCGGCCGCCGTATGGGCCACGCGGGCGCGATCGTGTCGGGCGGCAGCGGGAAGGCCGAGGACAAGGTCGAGGCGCTCACCAAGGCTGGGGTGAAGGTTGCGGTCACGCCGACCGAGATCGGCAACCTGGTCGCGAACATGGTGTCGGTATAGCTTGACCGACCGCATCGGGGCGCCGGGCCGGGACTTCCCGGCCCGTCCCCGAGCGACAGAGAAGACGGATCGAGAGGAAATAGGTCTCGGATCGGCCGGCCCCCGCCGGGCTCCGCAGGCCCGGAATTCCGCATTGCTCGGGCCCGCGTGGGTCGCGAGGGAAGGAGTCGAACGTGGCCGTCGAGCGGACCCTGCTGATCATCAAGCCGGACGCGGTGCGGGCCGGGAACATGGGCAACATCCTCGCGATGCTGGAGGGCGAGGGCGGCTTCAAGGTCCTGGCCCTGCGGATGGAGCATCTGAACAAGGATTCGGCCGGCAAGTTCTACGCCGTCCACAAGGAGCGCCCGTTCTACGGGGAGCTCGTGGAGTTCATGACCTCGGGACCGTGCGTGCCCATGGTCCTGGAGCGGGAGAACGCGATTCTCGGCCTCCGCGACTTCATCGGGGCCACCGACCCGGCCGAGGCCCGCGAGGGCACCGTCCGGAAGCGCTACGCCGGCAGCAAGGCGGAGAATGCCGTGCACGCCTCGGATTCCCCGGAGTCGGCGGCCACGGAGATCCCGCACTTCTTCCCGGAGATGACGGCCCGCGTCGGCTGACCCGGCGAGGCCCGGCTCGATTCCCGGCCTCCGGCCGCCCCGCGGGGGCCGGCCGGGGCCGCGGATCCTCCCCGGAGACCGTCGTTTCCGGCCCTTTCCACCGTCCCTTCCGGTTTGACACGAATGGAACCTGTCCGTAATCTCGTCGCCGGATCGACCCGGGTCGATCTGCGTGCGCTGCAGGAAGGCACGTATCCGCTGATTCTCGAAGAGAGCGCGGCTTCCCTCGAGATCGATCCGGCGTCGTCGCTCGCGCTGACGGAGTTCCGGTTCGAAGGGGAACTCGTGTGGCTCCACGAGGATCGTCGTGTTCGTGGCTTGCTGTCGGGAACCCTGTCGTCGGTCTGCGACCGGTGTCTCGGAAAGTTCACGCGGGAGATCGGAGCCGAGGTGGAAGCCCGGATCCGGATCCTGACGACGGCGTCGGCTCCGCCGAGTTCCGTCGACCGGGGGACTCCGGAGGAGAGCCCGGAGGAATTCGTGGCGATCGAGCCGGATCAAACGGAACTCGATCTCGCGGAGACCTTCCGGTCCGCCGTCCTGCTCGAGGTCCCCATCAAGAACGTGTGTCGTGAAGACTGTCGCGGTCTGTGCCCGGTGTGCGGGACGAACCGCAACGAAACGTCCTGCACCTGTGTGACGGAGAGCACGGACCCGCGCTGGGATGCGCTCAAGGGGCTCCGTTTCGATCCGCACCGCGAGGAATGAACGATGGCTCTTCCCAAGTATCGAATCGGGCGGACGCGCCGCCTCAAGCGACGCTCCCACCACGCGCTCGGCGTACCGGCGAGAAACCAGTGCCCCGAGTGCGGCCAGACGAAGCAGCCGCATCGCGTCTGCATGCACTGCGGCTACTACGCCGGCCGCAAGGTCATGGCGGGCAAGGACGACGCGTAGTCACCCTTCACGGGCGGACGCCCTACGGGGCGCGGGGTTGACGGGATGAGGATCGTGGTCGACGCGATGGGCGGAGACAACGCGCCCGCCGTCGAGGTGGAAGGCGCGCTCGAGGCCCTGCGTCACGCGGAGTCGGATCTCGCCATTTGCCTCGTGGGAGACGAGACGTCGATCCGGCGGGAGCTCGATCGACTGGGGTTCCGCGGGGACTCCCGTCTCACGGTGGAGCACGCCCCCGAAAAGATCGACATGGGGGGCGAGGATCCGGCCCGGCAGGTGCGCAAGAAGAAGGGCGCCTCGATCACCGTGGCCACGCGACTCCTGCGGGAGGGGCAGGCCGACGGTCTCGTGAGCGCCGGCAACACGGGCGCCGTGGTCGCCTCCGCGCTGCTCACGCTCGGCCGCATCCGCGGCGTGCGTCGTCCGGGAATCGCCACCGTGCTGCCGAGTCCGAGCGGCGGCGCCGTCATCCTGGACGTCGGCGCGAATTCCGATTGCTCCCCGCGCAACCTGCTCCAGTTCGCGACCATGGGAGCGATCTACGCCCGCAAGGTGCTCGGTCGGGCCGAGCCGCGGGTCGGCCTCCTCAACATCGGGGAGGAGAAATCGAAGGGGAACAAGGTCGTGCAGGAAGCCCACAAGCTCCTCCAGGAGAGCTCGCTCCGGTTCGTCGGCAACGTCGAGGGGCGGGACATCTTCCACGGCGCCACCGACGTGGTCGTCTGCGACGGCTTCGTCGGCAACGTCGTGCTGAAGTTCTCCGAGAGCGTGATCTCGCTGATCACGAATCTCGCGAAGGAGGAGATCGGGCACGACCTGCGGGGCAAGCTGGGGGCGCTGATGCTTCGTCCCTCGTTCCGGAACATCTCGCGCGTGCTGAGCTACGACGAGTACGGCGGCGCGCCCCTTCTCGGCATCGACGGGATCGTCATCATCGCGCACGGCAAGTCCACGGTGAAGGCGATCCGCAACGCGATTCTCGTGGCGGTGCGCTTCGCCCGGGAGCGTATCAACGACACGATTCGCGATGAACTGCAGGAGCAGAGCCTTGGCCAAGTACCTGCCTGATCCCGCGGTCGGCATCGTCGGGATCGGATCCGACGCGCCGTCGCGCCTGCTGACGAACGAGGACCTCGAGAAGATCGTCGACACTTCGGACGAGTGGATCGTGGAGCGGACGGGCATCCGCAAGCGACACATCGCGGACGAGAACACGACGACGCGTACGCTGTCGACGAACGCCGCGCGCCGCGCGCTGGAAGACGCCGGCCTCGACGCGGCCGACGTGGACCTCGTGATCGTGGGCACCGCGACGCCCGACATGTACTTCCCGTCCACCGCGTGTCTCGTGCAGAGCGACCTCGGCGCGCACAAGGCGGCCGCGTTCGATCTCTCGGCGGCGTGTTCCGGCTTCATCTACGGGTTGAACGTCGCGGCCGGGATGATCCGCAACGGGACCCACGAGACCGCGCTCGTGATCGGGGCGGAGACGCTCACGAAGATCGTGGACTTCGAGGATCGCGGGACCTGCGTCCTCTTCGGCGACGGGGCCGGTGCCGCCGTCGTGCGCCGCGTGGAGAAGGGAACCGGCATCCTGGCGACCCGCATCCAGTCGGACGGCGATCAGGGCGAGATGCTGAAGCTCCCCGCGGGCGGTTCGCGCCAGCCGGCGACGCACGACACGGTCGACCAGCGCCTGCACTTCATCAAGATGAACGGCAACAACGTCTTCAAGTCCGCGGTGCGGGCGATGTCCGACGCGCTGCTGGCGGGCCTCGAGGATGCCGGGCTCACCGCGGACGACGTGGACCTGTTCATTCCTCACCAGGCGAACATCCGGATCATCGAGGGCGTCGCGAAGCGCGCGGCCATCCCGATGGATCGCGTGTTCGTGAACGTGGAGGACTGGGGCAACACGTCCGCGGCGTCGATCCCGATCGCGATCGACGAGGCGCGGCAGTCCGGGCGCCTGAAGGCCGGGCAGACGGCGGCGTTCGTCGCGTTCGGCGCGGGCTTCACCTGGGGCTCGGCCGTGGTGAGGTTCTAGGAGGTTCGCATGGCGAAGACCGCCTTTCTGTTCCCGGGCCAGGGAAGTCAGTACGTGGGGATGGGGAAGAGCCTCGCCGAGGCGTATCCCGAGACCCGCGCGTGGTGGGACCGCGCCGACGAGATCCTCGGGTTCGACTTCGCGCGACTGTGCTTCGAGGGGCCGGAAGAGGAGCTCAAGGAGACGCGCAACACGCAGCCGGCGCTGTTCGTGAAGAGCTGGGCGGCGTGGAGCGTGGTGCGCGACTCGCTCTCGGCCGACTGGATGGCCGGACACAGCCTGGGTGAGTACTCGGCTCTGGCCGCGGCCGGCGCGCTGTCGTTCGACGACGGGCTGCGCGCCGTTCGCAAGCGCGGCGAGCTGATGTGGGACTCGGGCGTCTCGCGGCCGGGAACGATGGCGGCGATCCTGGGAATGACACCCGTCGACGTCGAGGCGCTGTGCGAGGAGGCGAGCGCCGCCGGGCTCGTGCAGCCGGCGAATCTGAACTGTCCGGGCCAGATCGTGGTTTCGGGCGAGGTCGCCGGGGTCGAGCGCGCGGTGGAACTGGCGCCCGAGCGCGGCGCCAAGAAGGCGGTGCGCCTCGCGGTCTCCGGCGCATTCCATTCCGCGCTGATGGAGGACGCGCAGCGGGAGCTCGCCGCGTTCCTGGCCGAGCTCGACATCCGCGACGCCCAGGTGCCCGTGGTCTCGAACGTCCACGCGCGACCGGTCACGGCCGCGGCCGAGATCCGGCAGAACCTCGTGGACCAGATGACGTCGCCCGTCCGCTGGGAGGAATCCATGCGCTTTCTCCTGGACTCCGGCGTGACCGAGTTCTACGAGATCGGAGCGGGGAAGGTCCTCCGGGGGCTCCTGCGCTCGATCGAGCGCTCGGCGAAGTGCACGAACGTGGGGCCGGCGGAGTCGATTCCGGAAGCTCTCGCGCAGGGAGGGATCGCTTGAGCGTCGCGCTCGTCACGGGAGCCGCCCGCAACATCGGGCGGGCGATCGCGGTGCGCCTTGCGCGCGACGGCTTCGACGTCGCCTGCACGGGTCGCAGCGAGGAGTCGCTCGCCGAGACGGTCCACGACGTGCGGGCCCAGGGACGCCAGGCCCTCGCGATCGCGGCCGACGCTTCCGATCCCGAGGCCCCGAAGGCCGCCGTGGAGCGCGCGGTGAAGGAGCTCGGCTCCCTCGACGTGCTCGTGAACAACGCCGGTATCACGAAAGACGGTCTGGTGGCGCGCATGAGCGAGGAGGACTTCGAGCGTGTGCTCGACGTCAACCTGAAGGGCTGCTTCCGATTCTGCAAGGCGGCGGCCCGACCCATGATGAAGCAGCGGTCCGGCCGCATCGTGAACATCACGTCGATCATCGGCGTGCGCGGGAACGAAGGACAGTCGAACTACGCGGCGTCGAAAGCCGGGATGATCGGGTTCACCAAGAGTCTGGCCCGCGAGCTCGCGGCGCGCAGCATCCTGGTCAACGCGGTCGCGCCCGGATACATCGTCACGTCGATGACCGAGACGCTCTCGGACGACGTGAAAGAGGCGATGTTCCGCTCGATTCCGCTCGGGCGGTTCGGTTCGCCCGAGGACGTGGCGGGGGTCGTTTCATTCCTCGCGTCCGAGGACGCCGCGTACGTCACCGGCCAGACGCTGATCGTCGACGGCGGCATGGTCACCTGAGGCACTGAGGCAGAAGAGCATCGAAGGAGGAGCCGCTCGGACGAGGGGCTCGCAAGAAGCAACAACCACCGGAGGAGAGGGAAGAATGGATTCTCCGAATTTCGACAAGGTTCGGGACATCATCGTGGATCAGCTGGACGTGGAAGCCGAGCAGGTCACGGCGGACGCCTCGTTCATCGAGGATCTCGGCGCGGACTCGCTCGACACGGTCGAGCTCGTGATGGCGCTCGAGGAGAACTTCGACATCGAGATTCCGGACGAGGACGCGGAGAAGATCAAGACCGTCCGTGATGCCGTGAGCTACATCGACAAGAACGTGAGCGCCGCGAACTAGTTCCGGCGCCCATCCGAGCGGTCGCCGGCTCCGGCCGGCGGAAGCGATTGGGAGCGACATGAGCGACAAGCGACGGGTGGTCGTCACCGGAGTCGGGGCGATCACTCCCATCGGCAACACGGCGCCGGAGTTCTGGCAGGCCGCGAGCACGGGTACGTGCGGCGCGGGGCCGATCACCCGGTTCGACCCGACGGATCATTCCGTGAAGTTCGCCTGCGAGGTGAAGGACTTCGACGAGTCCCGGGCCGGCGACCGGAAAGAAGCCCGCAAGATGGATCGCTTCACTCAGTTCGCGATGGTCGCCGCCCTCGAGGCGGCGGAGGACGCGGGCATCGTTCCCGGCGACGGCATCGACGCGAATCGCTTCGGAGTGCTGATCGGATCGGGAATCGGGGGCATCCAGACCCTCGAGGACCAGAAGGAAGTCCTCATGGAGAAGGGACCCGGTCGGGTGAGCCCGTTCTTCGTTCCCATGATGATCGTGAACATGGCCACCGGTCTCGTGGCGATCCGTCTCGGCGCGAAGGGCCCGAGCAACGCCACCGTGACCGCCTGCGCCTCCGGAGCGAACGCGATCGGCGACGCTTTCCGCGTCATCTCGTACGGCGACGCCGACGTGATGATCGCGGGCGGCGCCGAGGCTCCGATCACCCAGATCGCCGTGGGCGGCTTCGCCAACATGAAGGCGCTGTCGACCCGGAACGACGATCCGATGCACGCGAGCCGTCCGTTCGATGCGGACCGCGACGGCTTCGTGATCGGAGAGGGAGCGGGAATCGTCGTGCTCGAGGAGCTGGAGCACGCGAAGCGACGGGGAGCCCGCATCTACTGCGAGCTCGTGGGCTACGGCTACAGCACGGATGCCCATCACATGACCGCGCCCGCCCCCGGAGGAGAAGGTGCCGTCCGGTCGATGCAGGCCGCGATCCGCGACGCCGGGGTGTCCCCGGCCGACGTCACCTACCTCAACGCGCACGGGACCTCGACGCCGTTGAACGACAAGTACGAGACGGCCGCGATCAAGACCGTGTTCGGCGAGCACGCCACGCGACTCGCCGTCAGCTCCACGAAATCCATGACCGGGCATCTGCTCGGCGCAGCGGGGGGAATCGAGTTCGTGCTCCTCGCCTACGCGCA
>JAGQIB010000532.1 GCA_020431545.1 Gemmatimonadota bacterium | reverse complement strand
CGCTCCAGCTCCCGGATGACGGGAGCGAGCTTGATGGCTTCCGGCCGAGTGCCGAAAAGCGTCAGAACCTTCGTGAGCACCTCTACCCCCACGTCCGTCAGCAGGAATCCCCTGATTCCTGGATCGTCGCGGCGTCCTTGGGACTTGATCGTCGCGAACGACCGAATGCGCGCGGGATCGGCCAGGAAATGGCCGGCCGTGGGGAATTCTTACAGACGCCGCGGCGGCCGTCGAGCCCCGGCCGGAGCGATCCGGCCGGGCGACGGCTCTCTAGCGGGCGGCGTCGACGCTGGTCTTCTCCACCTGGTCGGCCCGTCGGGCGAGCTCCGCCTCGACCGCGTCGACGGCATCCCGCGCGGACGCGGCGGCGGTCCGGAGATCCGCGAGCACTTCGGCGAGGTCCGCGGGAGAGTTCCGCCAGGCGGCGAGGAGAAAGACCTCCCGCCCGGCGCCGTCCAGCTCCCAGCGTTCGCCGGTTTCCGGGGCGGGCAGCACGACCCCCTGCCCTTCCCGGAACGGCACGGCTCCGGCGGACGCGGACTCCGGGAGGAGCAGCTCCACCGCACCGGCCGGATCCACGTGAAAGACCGCGCCGAATCCGGCGGACTCGGGCGTGAAGGCGAGACGGAACGCATCGCCGGCCTGCCAAGTGCCCCCCTCGGTGCCGCGCGTGCGCCCCACGGGCTCGGCGGTGAGGCCGGACACGAGATGCTCGGACGGGCTCGCGAAGAACAGCAGGAGCGACGCCGCCAGCGCGAGAGCGACCCCACCCCACGCGGGCGCGGGCAGGCGGGCCCAGCCCGGCCGACGACGGGCGGGCGCGAGCACGCGCGGGGCGACGCCGGCGCGGGTCAGCAGCTCGCGGAGACTCTGCTCGGCGTCGGCCCGGTCGGCCGGACTCAGCTCGAGCGTTTCCAGCGGAGGCAGCTCGCCGCGCGGCCCGGGTGCCCGCTCGACTTCCCGGACGCGTTCGACGAACGCGCGAAGTTCTCGGTCACGGGCCAGCGCCTCCTCGAACTCGCGACGTTCGTCGCCATCGAGCTCGTCGCCGGCCAGCAGGCGATCCATCCAGTCCATGTCATCCCCTCCCCCGGGGCGAATCGGGGGCCCGGCGCGGGTCAGCTCCCCGCATCCGGCTTCCGGTTCGAGAACGGATCGGCGGCGCCCTCGGGTTGCAGCCCGAGGGTCTCCACCAGGCACTTTCGGAGCGCGAGCCGGCCCCGCCGGATCCACGCGCGCACCGTGTTCAGCGGCGCGGCGAGCCGGGTGGCGATCGCGTCGTAGGACAGATCCTCGAACAGGAGCCCCTCGAGCGCGGCGCGCTGATCGGCGTTCGCGAGCCCTTCCAGGCACTGCTCCACCGCGGAGCGGAGACGGACGCGCTCGAACTCGTCCTCCGGGCTCTCGTCCGCGGTCCAGGCGGTGGGCTCGGGCAGCTCGGACGGGTCTCCGCCCGGCGCCTCGCGCTGGAGGTGGAGGCGACGGCGACGGTACTCGTCGAGCAGGCGGAAGTACGCGCGCTTGCGGAACCACCCCCAGAACGAACCGGGGCCGCGGTACTCGAAGCGGCCGACCTTCACGTCGTGGAGGACGCCGAGCAGCACGTCGTGCGACCAGTCACGGCGCACGTCCGGGTCCGTGGCGACGCGTGCCGCCATGCACCAGACCGCGTGATGGGTCCGCTCGAGAAAATGTCGGATCGCGTCGTCGTCCCCGGAGGAGAGACCCCGAACGAGGCGCTCCTCGGGCCAGTCCGCTTCTTGCCCTGCCATGACCCGGCAGTGTGGACCAGGATCACGCGCGGGGAAAGCCCCGGCGATCGAGCTCGCGAACGATCGCTTCCCGCATCACGGCAACGGGTGCCTCGACCCCCGTCCAGGCGCGGAACGATCGCGCCCCTTGCGCGACCAGGAGCTCGAGACCGTGCTCGGCCGGAATGCCGGCTTCCGCCGCGGCCCGCACCAGTCCGGTGACCGGGTACACGAGATCGAACACGTGGGCGGCGGGATGCAGACGACCTCGCCCGATCGGCAGCGGATCCTCGGGTCCGAGACCGAGCGGGGTGCAGTTCACGACGATTCCGCCTTCCGGAGCGGTCCCGCCTTCCGGTTCCACGTCGACGGTGGCGTCCGGGAAGGCGCGCGCGATCCCGTGCGCGCGCGCCGACGTCCGGGCGGCGATCCGGA
>JAGQIB010000531.1 GCA_020431545.1 Gemmatimonadota bacterium | reverse complement strand
GCGCTCGAGGAGCTGCTCGCGCGCGAGCGTCCCGACGTGCTGCTCGTGCAGGGCGACACGACGACGGCCATGGCCGGTTCGCTCGCCGGGTTCTTCCATCGCATTCCGGTGGGACACGTCGAGGCGGGGCTGCGCTCGGGCGATCCGCAGAGTCCGTTCCCCGAGGAGATGAACCGGCGTCTCACCACGCGGGTGGCGGCCATGCACTTCGCGGCCACCGAGCGCAACGTGCGCGTGCTCCGCGAGGAAGGCGTGTCCGAGGACGACATCTTTCTCACGGGCAATCCCGTGGTGGACTCGCTGCGCATGGTGCTCGAACGCCCGCGGCAGGACGGTCCGATCCACGACATCCTGCGCCGGCTCGAGGGAACGCGACCGATCGTGCTGACCACGCACCGGCGCGAGAGCTTCGGCGACGTGATGTCCGGCAACCTGAAGGTTCTGCGCGAGTTCGTGGAAGCGCGGCCGGACGCGTCGCTCGTGTTCCCGGTGCATCCGAATCCGAACGTGCGCGAGGTGTCGCGTCGGATCCTGGGCGACGTCCCGCGCATCCATCTCGTGGAGCCGCTCGAGTACTTCGACTTCGTGCACCTGCTCTCCGCGGCCTGGCTGATCGTTTCGGACTCCGGCGGCGTGCAGGAGGAGGCGCCCACGCTCGGGAAGCCGTTGCTCGTGCTGCGAGAGAACACCGAGCGACCCGAGGCGATCGAGTCCGGCGTGGCGCGCCTCGTGGGCGGCGATCCGGCGACGTTGCGGCGCATGCTCGAGGAGCTCTGGCCGGATCACGAATGGATCCGCGCGATGAAGGGTGTGGAGAACCCGTTCGGGGACGGCACCGCGGGGCGCCGCATCGTGGATGGCCTGGAGAGCTGGCTGGCGCGCCGGGAACGCCTGGCGTCGGCGGGAGCGAACGCGTGACCCCCGATCGCGACCGCGAACACATCCTCACCATCGCGGTGGAGGACTGGTTCCAGGTGGGCTCGTTCCACCGGATCGTCCAGGAAGGACGGTGGTACCGGTTCGAGACGCGAGTCGAGAACAACGTCCGTCGCGCGCTCGATCTGCTGGACGAGCACGGGGCCCGGGCCACGTTCTTCACGCTCGGGTGGATCGCGGACGAGATGCCGGAGCTCGTGCGCGAGATCGCGGCGCGCGGACACGAGGTCGCGAGCAAGGGGTACTACCACCGCAGCATTCAGGCGATGACGCCGGCCGAGTTCCGCGAGGATCTCGCGCGTTCGCGCGAGTCGCTGGAGCGCGCGTCGGGACAGCGCGTGCTCGGGTTCCGCGTGGCCGACGAATGGCTCCGCCCCCAGGATCTCTGGGCGCTCGACGTTCTCCGCCGGGAAGGATTCGCCTACGACTCGAGCATCTTCCCGATGTTCGGGAGCTGGCGCGAGGAGCCGCATCGTCGGTTCGTCCATCGCCACGGCACGGCGGACGGCGAGATCTGGGAGGTTCCGCTGTCGTCCATGCCGTTCGCGGGAGTGAACCTGCCGGTCGCGGGCGGCAACTGGTACCGGCAGTTTCCGCACGGGCTGATGCTGTCCGCGTTTCGGCGTTGGAACCGCACGATCGAATCCCCGTTCGTCATGTACTTCCAGGTCTGGGAGCTCGACTCCGAGCAGCCGCGCCTCGGCGGAGCGTCGTTCCTGACCCGGGTGCGCCACTACCGGAATCTCGGGAAGCTCGCCTGGTCGCTGCCGGAGTACCTGAAGGCGGGGCGGTTCGTGTCGGCCGCGGACTGGCTCGGCCTGGAGCGAACGAGCGTGGCTCCCCAGGCCGCGCCTGCCGCGCCGATCGCCGCGGAGCCGGCGGCTCGCCCGCGGGCCGGGACTCCGGTCTCCGTGGTCGTGCCCTGCTTCAACGAGGAGCTGGTCCTCCCGTACCTCCAGCGAACACTGGCGGCGGTGGAGAAGGCCTACGCCGGGACCTGGGACCTCCGCTACGTCTTCGTGGACGACTGCAGCACCGACGGCACGTGGCGTTCGCTGCAGGAGATCTTCGGCAAGCGTCCGGAGTGCCGCCTCGTCCGTCACGAACGGAATCAGGGCGTCGCGCGCGCGATCCTCACCGGGATCAGTGAGGCGGAAACGGAGATCGTGGCGTCGATCGACTGCGACTGCACCTACGACCCCCACCAGCTCGGGAATCTCATCCCGCTGATCGCGGGGGCCGACGTGGTCACCGCGTCGCCCTACCACGAGCGGGGCGAGGTCCGTAACGTCCCCGAGTGGCGCCTCTTCCTGTCCCGGGGACTCTCCGGACTCTACCGAAGAGTCCTCCGCGCCCAGCTCGCGACTTATACGAGCTGTTTTCGCGTGTACCGCAGAAGTGTGATGCTCGACCTGCCGATACGAGAAGGTGGCTTTCTGGGAGTCGCCGAGATGCTCGGCCTCCTGGATCTCCGGGGTCATCGCATCGTCGAGTGCCCGGCGGTCCTCGAGGTCCGCATGCTCGGTCGCTCCAAGATGAAGGTAATCAAGACGATCGCAGGGCATCTGCAGCTGCTGGCCCGGATCGCCGTGGCCCGCCTCCGGGGCGGAGCACGGCCGGTTCGGCCGGTGGTCGCGAGCCCCGTGTCCGAAGTGCGAGAGGGGCCCCCCTCCGTACGTTGACCCGCAGGGGGCATCGCGCCCCGAAGGAAAACGGTGATGAGCAAAGAGTCCGCGGCGGATCGCCTCGTCCTTCCCTCCGACCAGAACGCGTCCGGGCGAACCCTCGGCGATGAAGAGATCGCCGCCCTGACCGAGGTCATCCGATCCGGGGTGATGGTCTCGACGAAGGGTCCGTTCGTGCCCGAGTTCGAGAAGCGCTTCGCCACGATGCTCGGGGCGAAGTACGCGTACGCCTGCTCGTCCGGTTCGGCCGCGGTCCACGTGGCGATCGCCGCGATCGATCCGAAGCCGGGCGACGAGATCATCACCACGGCGATCACGGACATGGGCGCGCTCACGCCGATCTGCTACCAGGGCGCGATCCCGGTGTTCTGCGACGTGGATCCGGACACCTGCAACGTCACCGCGAAGACGATCGAGAAGTGCCTGTCCGATCGCACGAAGGCGATCATCGTGACGCACCTGTTCGGGAATCCCTGCGAGATGAAGTCGATCATGGCGCTCGCGAACGAGCGTGGCATTCCGGTGATCGAGGACTGTGCGCAGGCGTTCCTGGCCGAGCACGGCGGCAAGTACGTCGGCCGGTTCGGCGCGATCAACGCGTTCTCGCTCCAGCAGGGCAAGCACATCACCACGGGCGAGGGTGGCATCGTCGTCACGGACAATGCGGAGCTCGCGCGTCGCGCGTACCTGCACATCAACAAGGCGTGGGGTTACGGCGACGAGAAACCGGACCATTACTTCCTCGCCCTGAACTACCGCATGACGGAACTCCAGGGCGCGGTGGCGCTCGCGCAGCTGCCGAAGCTGAAGGGCGTGGTGGAGGCCCGCGTGGCGACCGCGAAGGCGCTCTCGGAGCAGCTCCAGGGCGTCCCCGGCATCCGCACGCCGAAGATCGAGGCGGGCGCCGTCCACACCTGGTGGAAGTACTGCCTGAACGTCGACGAGAAGGTGATCGAGGGCGGTTCCCCGGGGCTCGGCGCGAAGCTCCGCGAGCGCGGGATCGCGTGTGCGCCGCGCTACGTGGTGAAGCCCGCGTTCCGCTGCCAGGTTTTCGCGGAGCAGCGGACGTTCGGGGACAGCCGCTGGCCGTTCACGCTCGCGCGTCCCGAGGCCGTCGACTACTCGGAATCGCTGTTCCCCGGCACGTTCAAGGGCCTGCGCGACATTCTCGTGCTGCCCTGGAACGAAAAGTACGGACGGGAGCACGTGAACTACATCGCGGAGGCTGTCCGGATGGCCGTCTCCGAGCTGAAGAGGGGTTGACGATGGCGACACGTTTCGGACTCGTGGGAGCCGGCGGGATCGCGCAGGCGTACGCGCAGATCTTCCGGGTGGTGGATGAGGCCCGCCTCGTGGGCATCGCCGACACGCGCGTGGAAGCGGCGAAGGCGATGGGCGAGGGCGCGGGATGCCCCGCGTTCGACGGGCACGAGGCCCTGGCGAAGGGCGTGGACCTCGACGCCGTGCTGATCTGCACTCCGCCGTCGACGCACGAGGAGATCTGCACGTACTTCCTGGAGAAGGGGATTCCGGTCCTCTGCGAGAAGCCGCTCAGCACGAACGGCGCCTCCGCGCGACGTCTCGTGCAGCTCGCGGCCGACAAGGACGTCCTGTTCACGATGGCCACGAAGTTCCGCTTCGTGGACGACGTGATCCGCGCCAAGGCGATCGTGGAGTCGGGCATCCTCGGGGAGATCGTCCTGTTCGAGAACGCGTTCACGTCGCGCGTGGACATGTCGAATCGCTGGAACGCCCGGCCGGAGATCTCCGGCGGCGGCGTGATCATCGACAACGGCACGCACTCGGTGGACATCGTCCGCTACTTCCTCGGTCCGATCACCGAGGTGTTCGCGGTCGAGGGCAAGCGCGTGCAGAGCGTGGCGGTCGAGGACACCGCCCGCCTGTTCGTGAAGTCGGTGGGCGGCGTGCTCGGCAACATCGACCTGTCCTGGTCCATCAACAAGGAACTGGACAGCTACCTCGACATCTACGGATCGCACGGCGTGATCCGCGTGGGCTGGAAGCAGTCCCGCTATCGCCAGCTCTCCAGCACGGACTGGGTCGTGTTCGGCAACGGCTACGACAAGGTCCAGGCGATGGGCGCGAACATCCGCAACTTCGCCCGCTCGGTACAGGGGCTGGAGCGGCCGCTGGTCACCGGCGAGGACGCGATCGCGTCCGTCGACGTGATCGAGGCCGTGTACCGCTCGCTGAACCAGGGCAAGTGGACGACCGTGTACGACGAGAGTCCGGAGCGACGTGCGCGTCCGCGGGAGGCGGCAGCGGCCCGATGACCACGACCCACCGCAACGTGCGGGTGCATCCCACCGCACTCGTGGAAGACGGGGTGGAGATCGGCGAGGGAACGTCGGTCTGGGACAGTGTGCACATCCGCGGCCCGCAGACGAAGATCGGCTGCGAGTGCATCGTGGGCGAGAAGACCTACATCGCGTACGGTGTCTCGATCGGCGATCGCGTCAAGCTGAACGCGATGGTGTACGTCTGCACGGCGGTGACGATCGAACGCGGCGTGATGATCTCCGCGTCGACCACGTTCACGAACGATCGCTTCCCGCGGGCCTGCACGAACGACCTGAAGGCGTTGCGTCCGTCGGAGCCGGACGAGCACACCCTGCCGACGCTCGTGCGCGAAGGCGCCACGATCGGGGCCGGTTGCACGATCGGCAACGACCTCACGATCGGACGATTCGCGATGATCGGCATGGGCTCGCTGGTCACGAAGTCGATCCCGGACTTCGCCCTGGCGATCGGATCGCCGACGCGCGTGATCGGCTGGGTGTGTCGTTGCGGCGAGCCGTTCGAACGCGGCGGAGCGGCCGAAGTGCCGGAGACGTCGTGTCGTGCCTGCGGCCTTCGCTACCGCGTGGAGCGGGGGCAGGTCGTCGAGCTCGACCCGCCCGCCTGATCGATCCCGGCGGGAACGTGCGAGGGGAGGAACGCGTGTCCGAGCGGTGGGCGGTGGTCGGGGGCGGAATGCTCGGGCTGACGCTCGCCCTGCGCACGGCGCCGGCCGGACACGAAGTGGTCCTGTACGAGGCCGCCGACGAGCTCGGCGGCCTCGCTTCCGCCTGGCGCATCGGCGACGTCACCTGGGATCGCCACTATCACGTCACCCTGCTCTCGGACAGCGCGTACCGGAACGTCCTGCGGGAGATCGGGCTCGACGACTCGATGCGCTGGGTCGAGACGCGCACCGGCTTCTTCGACGGTCGTCGCCTGTACTCGATCTCCAGCTCCGTGGAGTACCTCAAGCTTCCGGCGCTCTCCCTCGTGGACAAGCTCCGCGTGGGCTACACGATCTGGCACGGCTCGCGCCTGCGGGACTGGCGAACGCTCGAACGGACGCCGGTCGAGGACTGGCTCGTGTCGCTCTCGGGCCGCTCCGCGTTCGAGGCGCTGTGGCGTCCGCTGCTCGAGGCGAAGCTCGGCGAGGGCTGGCGGGACACGTCGGCCGCGTTCCTGTGGGCGACGATCCAGCGTCTGTACGCCGCGCGTCGCACCGGCCTCAAGAAGGAGATGTTCGGGTACGCGCCCGGCGGATATGCCGCCGTGCTCGCGCGGTTCGCCGATCATCTGCGATCGCTCGGAGTCTCGATCCGCCTCTCCGATCCGGTCGCGGCGATCGATCGCGAGGCGGACGCGGGCCTGCGGGTCGGCAGCCGCTCCGGAGAGGACGTCTTCGACCGGGTCGTCGTGACGTCGGCGCCACCGGTCGCCGCGCGGTTCACGACGTGTCTGCCGGAGGCGGAGCGCGCGCGTCTTGCCGCCGTGCGCTACCAGGGCATCGTTTGCGCGTCACTCGTGCTCTCGCGACCGCTGGAGGGGTACTACCTCACCTACCTGACCGGACGGAAGATGCCCTTCACGGCGATCGTGGAGATGACGGGACTCGTGGATGCTGCCGAGGTCGGCGGGCGACATCTCGTGTACCTGCCGCGCTACGTCGAGGCCTCCGATCGCTACTTCCGGATGTCGGACGACGAGATTCGCGCCGAGTTCCTGCCGGCGCTGCGTGTCGTTCATCCGGACGTGCGAGACGAGGACATCCTCGCGTTCCGCGTCTCACGCGTACCCCAGGTGTTTCCGGTGCCGGTGCTCGGCTACTCCGAGCAGGTGGCGCCGCGGGACACGAGTGTACCCGGGCTGCACCTCGTGAGCTCCGCGAACATCGTGAACGGGACGCTGAACGTGAACGAGACCGTCCAGCTCGCGGAGCGCACCGCCTCCGAGCTGCTCCGCGGCGAGCCCGTGCGCTCGCATCCCCGGGCCCTCGTGGGCGAAAGGAGCGAGGCGTGATCGCGAGCCTGTCGCTCGACCTCGACAACCAGTGGTCCTACCAGAAGACGCACGGCGATCCCGGCTGGGAGAGCTTCCCGACGTATCTGGATCTCGTCGTCCCGAGGGTGCTGAAGCTCCTCGCCGAACGTGATCTCACGATCACGTTCTTCGTGGTGGGCCAGGACGCGGTCGACCCGCGGAACGCCGAGTCGCTGGCGTCTCTTTCGGCGGCGGGACACGAGATCGGCAACCACTCGTTCCGTCACGAGCCCTGGTTCCACCTGTACTCCGAGTCCGAGATCGACGGGGAACTCGCCCGCACGGAGGACGTGCTCGAGGCCGCGACGTCGCGTCGCCCGGTGGGGTTCCGCGGTCCCGGATTCACGCTCTCCGAGTCCACGCTGCGCGTGCTCGCGAAGCGCGGCTACGAGTACGACTGCTCCACGTTGCCGACCTGGATCGGCCCCCTCGCGCGTTCGTACTACTTCATGACGGCGAAGCTGACCGAGGAGCAGAAGCGCGAGCGGTCGCTCCTGTTCGGTACGCTCTCCGAGGGATTCCGTCCGCTGAAGCCGTACCGCTGGGATCTTCCCGAGCGCGCGCTGCCCGAGATTCCCGTCACCACGATGCCGATCTTCAAGGTGCCGATCCACGTGAGCTACGTGCTCTGGCTCGGGTGCTACTCTCCGTTCCTCGCGAAGCGCTACTTCGACACCGCGCTCGCCCTGTGTCGGCTCACGCGCACCGAGCCCTCGATCCTGCTCCACCCGCTGGATTTCCTCGGCGGCGACGACGTGAAGGAGCTCGCGTTCTTCCCCGCGATGAACCTGCCGGGCGAGGTGAAGGCGCAGCGGGCCGCGGATTGCCTCGATGCGCTCCGCCGGCACTTCGACGTCGTCCCGATGAGGAAACACGCGGAGGCGGTTCGTTCCCGTTCCGTCCCCGGCCGCGAGCCGCGCTTCCCGCGCGCGCACGGAACGGTGCCTACCGCGGGTTGAGATCGGCTCCGGTCTCCGTCCCCGCGCCGGCGGCCGCCCCGCGCGGCTCGTCGTGGCGGATCCGGTACAGCCGGAATCCCGCGGCCGCCGTCACGAAATCCGTCCGCTCGGCGAGTCCCGGGATGTCCGGCGCTTCGCGGTTCGTCTGGACCACCAGGTAGTCGTAGAAGTCCCACTCCGTCTCGGTGACGTCCCGGTCGTAGATGTCCCGGTGCTCGCCCCTGCCGTTCCCGCCGGGTGGGAGATGGCGCAGGAACTGCTGGCCGCGCTGGGCATACAGCGACGGCGAGTATCCGCCGCGCTCCGGCACCACGTAGTTGCCGAGGAACTGGAAGAAGTACGTCGTCTCGGGGGCGTTGCGCCCCTTTTCGTTCAGGATCGGGAGGATCTTCGCGTGCTCCGGCAGCGGCTCCAGGATCGCGGCCCGGTACTCGCGCCAGACCTCGTGCTGCCGCTGGTGCAGGAACGACACGTCGGCGAGCTTCACGCCCGCGAACGCGAGGGTGGCCAGGAGAAGCAGGAGTCGTGGCCCGCGTCGATCCGGGAGACGGAGCGCCGCGAGCCCGAACAGGAACACCGCGGGAGCGAACCGCGGCACGATGTCCTCCTCGATGCGACCGTCCGCCTCCAGCAGGCTGGTCGGGCCGACCCAGTACAGCACCGCGAACGCGACCGCCACCGCGAGCGTGGTGAGGTGCACGCCGCGCGCGGGGGCGTTGCGGTTCGCGATCCCCCAGGCCGCCAGTACGACGAACCCGAGGCCGAGCGCCGGCAGCGGTCGCCGGAGAGTCGGCGACGACAGGGGCTCCTCGAACAGGTTCGCGAGGCGGAGCGGGGAGAGGTCGAACAGCGGGCGCCCGGAGTTCGCCCCGTCGCCCGGATGCGCGAACACGAACCATACCGCGGCCCCGAACGCGACGGTCGCGAGCCCGGTGGCCAGCCAGTGCGCGGGGCGGACGGAGAAGTCCCGCTCGAGGCCGACGCGGGGCGCCAGTCCGGTGAACACCAGCGCGGTGGCGAATGCACCGAGGATCGCGGCCACCACGAACACGTGCGCGAAGTAGGCGGCCACGAGCAGCGCGGCGATGCCCGCGAGACGACGTCCCGGCCGCTCGCCGAGACCGAGGAACAGTGCGAAC
>JAGQIB010000530.1 GCA_020431545.1 Gemmatimonadota bacterium | reverse complement strand
AGATCGCCGCGGCGTCCGTGCGCACGACCGGCGTTCCGACGGCGCCGAGCGCTCCGTACAGGTTCGAGTGGGAGTCCGAGCCCACGACGAACGTACCGGGCCACACGAACCCCTCCTCGGCCATGATCTGGTGACTGATCCCGCTCCGGGCCGGATAGAACCGGACGCCCTGCTCCTTGGCGAAGGCCTCGATCCTCGCGTACTTCGCGAGGTTCTCGGGGCTCTCGTTCTGGACGTCGTGGTCCAGCGCGAACACGGGCTGCGCGGGGTCGAAGATCTTCCGGGCGCCGATCGAGCGGAACTTCGGGATGACCGCGCCCGTGTTGTCGTGGGTCATCACGTGGAACGGGTGGATCCGGACCATGTCCCCGGACCGGACCTCACGGCCGGCGGGCCACCCGACCGCGAAGGACTGCGTGATCTTCTCGAGTACGGTCTGCGCCATCACGGGACCTCCGATGCCGCCGCAATCTAGCAGCGGCCCGGCGGACCGGCAACCGGACCGCCCGGTCGACTTTCGGCGGGTCGCGGGGTCCGGGGCCGATGGCCCTCGATCGGCGGGCGCCGGTCGGTCGCGGACGGCAAAAGAAGAACGGGGACCCGAAGGGCCCCCGTTCCCGAACATCCAAGGTGGAAGGGGATCAGTTCGCCTTGGCGGCGCGGATCTCCTGGAAGCGGGTGAGCTGCTTCTGGTAGTGCTCGCTGTCCGGGTCCTCGGACACCGCTCGCCGGATCAGCTCCACCGCATCGTCGCAGTTGCCGCGCGCGTTGCAGATCTCGGCGGCCGTATCGAGGATCATTGCCTTCTCGCGTCCGGCCGCGGCGACCTCGACTCCGTGCCGCGCGAGCGCTTCGGCCTCCTCGAGATTCACGTCCTTCTCGAAGCACCACCAGGCGAACGAGTTCAGGCCGGACGCGTCGTCCTTCCAGCCCTCCGGCATCGAAGCACGCTTCAACTCCAGCGCCTTGCCCTTGTCGTTCAGCACGAGCAACGCGTGCTCGATCTCGATTCCCTGTCGCGCCTGCGCGAGACCGGGGTCCGTCGTGCCCTGGGTCGCCTTCAGCGCGGGCTCGAGATACGGCACGACGAGACGCGGTTGCTCGTTCTTCTGGCCGAGGTAGCCCATCATGTCGGCGAGCTCCACGAGCGTGTCTCCCGAGACACCCTTCGCTCGCACGACCTGGTCCGCGGCCGTCGTCACGTCTTCCAGCGAGAAGTCCTCGCTCCCGCGGATCGACGCGTACGCCGTGTAGTAGAACTCGTCGTAGCGATTCTCCGCGGTCGGCTCGATCTGCCCCGCCTTCTTCGCGAACCCGACCGCATCCACGTACTCCCCGCGCGTTCCATGGAACCGGGCGAGCTTCTTCGCATCGGCCGCCGTCGGCGACTTCTCGAAGCGAGCGCTCTTCTCCGCGATCGTCGTGGGGTCCGCGACCGCGCCCCCGATCGTCTCGAGGAAGTGCTCCTTGCCGTATCCGCTCCACGTGTCGAGCGCCTCGCCCTTTGCGTTCGTCAACACGAACGTGGGATAGCCCTGGACGAGATACTCCTTGGCGAGCTCGATTCCCTCGCCCTTCTCCGCGTCGGTCTTGAAGAGCACCACGTCGCCGAGTGCCTTCTGGATATCCTGGTCCGACTCCGCCGCCCGGGCGAAGCGCTTACAGGGGCCTCACCAGGTGGCGAAGAAGTCGACGAGAACGGGCTTCCCCTGGGAAGCCGCGAGCGCCTTCGCGTCGGCGAAGGTCTCCGGGCCGCTCGCCTCGCCCACGACCGGCAAGGCCAGGACGGCGACGAGCGCGGAGGCCATCAGAAGTCGCTGCATCGAGA
>JAGQIB010000529.1 GCA_020431545.1 Gemmatimonadota bacterium | reverse complement strand
TCCACGAAGCCGCCGTGCGTCACGACCTCGAACGTCGGCACGAGCGGCGGCGGCGCCTCCGCGCCGTCCGGCGCGACGCTGCGCGCGAGGCCCACCGCGCCGAGCCGGTCCACCGGCTGCGCGCGCACGACCACACTCGCCCGTCCCTGCCCCGGGATGCGGCCGGCGATCGCGATCTGACCGCGGAACGATCCGTCCGGCCGGATGGTCGCGTCCGGTTCGTCGAACCAGGTGACTCCCTGTTCCGGCGACCAGTCGAGATGCACGCGATCGAGCGGACGTCCGCCCTCCCGCACCGCGCCCACCTCGGTCAACGTGTCAGCCCAGCTCGCGGTGAGATCGGCCGCCCAGGGATCCGGCTCGCTGTCCGGCTCCGCCTCCGCAAACAGAGAAAGCGCAGCGACTTCCGGCGGCGCGCCAAAGGAAAGCGTGAACGTGACCCGGCCCCGGTTGCCGGCCGCGTCCTCGATCTCCACGGTGTACTCCCGCTCCCTCGCCTCGCCGACCTGCACGGACGCGGCGAGCGGGAACGCGGACGACGAGTCCGCCGTGTCGCCGGCCGGTCGCCGCAGCCGCCGGCTCTCGGCCGGACCTCGCCCGGCCCGGAGCACGCCGCCCCGCCCCGCCAGATCCTCGACCACCGGCAGCTCGTTGCCGGCGCACAGGTACACGCGATGGAAGCGGCCGATCTTCGAGTACGAGAAGCGGGGATCGATCTGGTAGTCCTGCTGCGCCGACTGCGAGAACGCGAATCCGCGGTAGTCCACGGCGTAGATGCGCTCCTCGCCCTCCCGGAGCTCCAGTCGAGCGGGCGCCAGGCGGAACTTGCAGGCGTTCGTGGACTCGTCGATCTCCAGCGCCACACCGATCTCGCCCTCCACCGGGATCGTGCGCGCGAGGCGGCCCTCGTGGTTCGCGCCGTCCGGGATCACGTCGTAGACCATCGTGTCGGCGCGGCCGTCCACGGAAGACGTCGCGTCCAGCGGGGTCAACGCGAGGCGCAGCGGCACGGGGGGCGTGGTGTCCGGCACGCCGAAGCCCTCGCGGAGCGGGTCGAGCGGCCGTTCCGCCTCGTCGCGGATCTCGAAGTGCAGGTGCGGCACGCCCACGCCGGACTGCCCGGTCCACGCGACCGTGTCCCCCGCCTTCACGGGAAAGCGGCCGGGCGGGAAGGAGACGTCGAGGTAGGCGTCGCCGGCGTCGAGCTGCCGGGTGCGGATCGAGTCGCCCACCGCGCCGGCGAACCGCGACAGGTGCGCGTAGACGGCGGTCCGGCCGTCGGCGAGGCGCAGGTACAGCGCGCGACCGTAACCGCCGCAGGTGACGCGCGCGCGGACCACGTCGCCGTCCGCCACCGCGATGGCCTTGAAGCCGACCTTCCCCTGGGTGGAGATGTCGATGCCGGAGTGGAAATGCCCCGGCCGGAACTCACACAGCCCGCCCGTCACGCAGCGGCTCGCGTCCGTGGGCCACAGGTAGTCGGCGGCGACGGCGCGCGCCGGGAGCCCGGCGAGCGCGATCGTCACGGCGGCGAGGAGGGTCGAGACCGCCGCGGCGCAGCGGGGAACGTGGTGCGGGAGCATGCCCGGAACTTCGCACCGGCCTTCCGGCAGCGTCAAGAACGCGCCGAGAAACGGCCTCCGGGGTCCTGGGCGGCCGTCTTGCCCGGCCTCCGGGCGCGTGATAGGCTCTCCGGGTTTTCCGCCGAACATCCAAGACACGGGCCCCGCGGGGGCCGGAGGAAGTCCGCCCATGGTCATGAGCACGATGCGTGAGAAGACGAAGGTCGTGCTGTTCATCGCACTCCTCGCCTTCGTCGGCCTCATCTTCTTCGACTGGGGCATGCAGAAGTCCTCCGGCGGCGGCGGGCGCGGCGCGAGCGGCCCCGTCCTCGGCAAGGTGAACGGTCACGACATCACCGCAGACGATTACCGCCGCACGCGCACGATGGTTCTCCAGAATTTCGAGGCACGTTCCGGCCGCTCCGCGACGGCCGCGGACAACGACGCGATCGAGGAAGAGGTCTGGATCTCGCTCGTCCGCAACTCGCTGATGCAGCAGGAGATCGACAGGTTCGGGATCAAGTTCACGGACGCGGAGATCCTCGAGCTTCTCAAGACGAACCCGCCGCAGGAGATCCGCGCGGGCTTCACGGACGCGAACGGCAACTTCGACGCCGCCGCCTACCAGCGCGCGCTGCTCGACCCGCAGATGGCGGGCCAGTGGGCGGGCGTGGAGGCGTACCTGCGGGCTTCCATGCCGGCGGAGAAGCTGCAGAACTACGTGGCGATGAACGCGCACGTGACGAACGCGGAGCTCCGCCAGCGATTCCTGGATCGGAACGAGAAGGTGCGCGTGGCGTACGTCGCGTCGACGCCGGCGCGGATCGAGCTCGAGGACGGCGCGATCACGGACGCCGACCTCAAGGCCTGGTACGACGCGCACCCGGACGACTACCGCACGCGCGAGTCCGCGATCCTGGAGTACGTGGAGATTCCCAAGACCCCGAGCGCGGAGGATTCGCTCGACGTCCGCAAGGACCTCGAGGACACGCGCGACGCGATCGTCGAGGGCGCGGACTTCGCCGAGGAGGCGAAGGCGCTCTCCGACGACGGCTCGGCCGAGCGCGGCGGCGACCTCGGGTTCATCTCCAAGGGCGACATGGTGCCGGAGTTCGAGCAGATGGCGTGGGCGACGAACGTCGGCGAGGTCTCGCCCGTGTTCCAGACGCCGTTCGGCTACCACATCCTGAAGGTCGAGGAGCTCAAGAACGAGGGCGGCGAGGAGATTCGCCACGTGCGGCACATCCTCATGCGCGTGGAGGCTTCGAACTACACGCTGCGCGACGCCGAGGACGCGATCGACAACCTCGTGGAGGATCTCGGCGGCGGCAAGAACCTGAAGGCCGCGGCGGAGAAGGCCGGGCTCACGGTGCAGACCACGGACGCGTTCGAGAAGGACACCGCGATCCCGGGCATCGGCCTGAACCGCGCAGCGATGCGGTTCGCGTTCACGGCACAGCCGGGCGCGGTGACGCCGCAGAAGATCGAGGACGACAACGGCTACTACCTGTTCAAGCTCGTGGAGCGCCGCCCGCCGGGCATGGTCCCGTTCGAGGATGCGAAGGTCACGGTGGAGGCGGCCGTGCGCCAGGACAAGCAGCGCGCGCTCGCGAAGAAGAAGCTCACGGATGCGCTCGCCGCGAATCCGGAGTCGCTCGAGAAGCTCGCGCAGGCGATGGGCGGCGAGGTCGACACCACGATCGAGTTCAGCCGCGAGGCGTTCGTGCCCGGCGTGGGCCGTCGCAACGGCTTCGTGGCCGAGGCGTTCCAGCTCGCCGAGGGCCAGCGCTCCGGGCTCGTGGACTCCGACCGCGGCTTTTACGTGATGCAGGTCGTGCAGCAGATCCCGGCCGACGAGGCCGCCTTCGTGGAGCAGAAGGATCGCCTCCGCGAGGAGCTGTTCGTGGAGAAGCGTCAGGCCTACGTGCAGGCGTGGCTCGAGAAGCTGATCCAGGAAGCGGACGTCGTGGACATGCGATCGGGCGAGAGCGTGAAGTGGACGCCGGATCCGGCGCTGTTCCAGTACTCGGCGGAGGCGTAGCCGTCGGGATCGGAGTTCGCAGGTGGATCAAGGGCCCCGCGATGTGACGTCG
>JAGQIB010000528.1 GCA_020431545.1 Gemmatimonadota bacterium | reverse complement strand
CCACCAGACCGCCCGCCACGACGTCTTCCTCGGCGAGCACGGTCAGGAAGGTCCGGCAGCGCTCCTCCCGCGAATCGGCGTTCGCCGACTCGGCAAGAGCGCGCAGTCCCACGACCTCGATCGCGCGATCCCGATCCCGCTGCAAGACATCCTCCGACGCACGGGCACACGGCGGCCCTCGGGCCGCGACACGAATGCTCTTCTATCATCGGCAGATCGGACGGCCGGATGAGGAGCACGACGGTCGAACGATCGGCCCCGGGCCACGAAGCGCAAGAATCGGCCAGGAATCTGCCTCCGCACGCACCGAAATGACCGCGAAGATCCGTTCTCGAACACGAGAACCGACGCTTGAACGGTCCCGCCCGGAACCCGGAGAATGGGCGGGACCCCCACCCGGGAGAGATCCGTGACCCCTCCGCTTCGCCCCGTCTCCATTCGCCGCTTCGCCCGGGGGGAAACGCTGCTCCTCTCGATGCTGCTCGCCACCGTTTCTCCGGCCGCCGCGACCGATGCCGCGCACGCGCCCCCGGCGGCCGCCGCGATCGGCGATGCGGCCACCGCCCTCGAGCCGCTCGCCCGGCTCCTCCGGAACCTGCCGGCCGCGGAGTTCCCGTGCCTCCAGGATCGTGGGCTCCCGCTCGCTCCCCTCTCCGAGCTGGACGGCTCGCCGACGTCGCGGGCCGTGTCCGCGCGACTCCTCCGCCAGGTGGCCGACGACCTCGCCCGCATGGCCGCCCCGGGAGAGCTCACGGGCGACGCCGCGGCGTTCCGGGTGCGCGCGCGGGCGGCGACCGACGTCGTGCCCCTCGGGTTGATCCGAGCAACGACGTCGCGTCTCGCGCCCGACGCCCTGACCCGCGGCGACATCGTGCTCTCGGGCGACCGTCTCCTCGCGACCGGCGCCGCGGCGGCCACGCGCGAGCGCGTCGTCGCGGCCGGCGCGCTCGCGGATCACGCCCACCGAGGCCAGGCGACGTTCGTTCTGCGGCGCGAGTTCGTGCTCGGCAACGAGCCGCTCCCCGCGCTCGTCGAGATCGACTTCGACGACGGCCGCGGGTGGCGCGCCGTCCTCCTCGACGAGCCGATCTCCGTGCGCTGGACGCACGAGGGCACCCGCACGTTCCGGTGGCGCGTGACCTCGCCGGACGGCGACGTGGACCACGCGCGCTCGACGTTCGACGTCGCGCCGCTCGGCACGCCCGTGCCGGACGACACGCTCCAGGTCACGGGCGTGCAGTCCTGGCAGGGCGCCACCGGTACCGGCGACGGGTACGTGTACCTCGCGCCCGGACATGCCACGATCACGAACCCGGCGATCGTGCTGGAGGGATTCGATCTCGACGACACGATGTACTGGGAGGAACTCTACGTTCTGCTGAATCAGCAGAACCTGCTGGAAGACCTCCGCACCGACGGCTACGACGCCGTCGTCCTGAACTTCACGCAGGCGACCGACCCGATCCCGCGCAACGCGTTCGTCGCGGTGGACCTCATCCAGCAGGTCCTCGCCACGATCGACCCGCAGCAGGACGTGTTCGTCATCGGCGCGAGCATGGGCGGTCTGGTCGGACGCTACGCCCTCTCCTGGATGGAGCAGCAGGCGATCCCGCACCGCACGCGCACGTTTCTCACGTACGACACGCCGCACGACGGAGCGAACATCCCGCTCGGCATCCAGTACTGGCTCTCGTTCTTCTCCGGTCTCTCGAGCGAGGCGTCGTTCCTGCTGGGCCGTCTCGACACGCCGGCGGCGCGGCAGATGCTGGTCGTGCACCACACCGACCCGCCGGACGGCACGCCGGAGCCCGATCCTGCGCGCGCGCAGTTCCTCACGGATCTCGCCGCCGTCGGCGACTGGCCG
>JAGQIB010000020.1:3785-10194 GCA_020431545.1 Gemmatimonadota bacterium | reverse complement strand
AGTTCGACGACGCGCGCCTCGTCGTGCATCTCGCGCGCACCGCGGTCGCGCAGGGCGCCACGCTCGTGAACTACGTCGAGCTCGTGGACCTCACGAAGACCCACGGCATCGTCGACGGCGCGGTGCTGTTCGATCGCGAGCGCGAGGCGGAACACGTCGTGCGGGCGCGGGTGGTCATCAACGCCACGGGCGTGTTCGCGGACGGGGTGCGCCGCATCGACGAGCCGGATGCGCCGCGCCTGCTCCGACCGAGCCAGGGCGTGCACCTCGTGCTCGATGCGGGTTTTCTCTCGGGCGACAGTGCCGTGCTCGTGCCGTCCACGGACGACGGGCGCGTGCTGTTCCTCATCCCGTGGCTCGGGCGGGTGCTCGTGGGCACGACCGACACGCCGGTGGACGTGCCGTCGGTGGAGCCGCGCCCCCGCGAGGACGAGATCGCGTTCCTGCTCGAGCACGCCGCGCGGTACCTCGCGCGCGATCCCTCGGAAGCGGACATCCTCTCGGTGTTCGCGGGTCTGCGGCCGCTGGTCGCAGCCGACGCGGCCGGCACCGCGGCGCTGTCCCGCGATCACACGGTCCTGGTGTCGCGGTCCGGACTGGTCACGGTCACCGGCGGCAAGTGGACGACCTACCGGCGCATGGCGGAGGACACGGTGGACCAGGCGATCCTGGTGGGGGATCTGAACCCCGAGCGCTCGCCGACGGATCGCCTGCCGTTGCACGGGGCACCGGGCCCGGAGGCGCCGCTTCCGCCCGGCCCGCACGGGACGGACACCGCGGCGCTGGATGCGATCTGTCAGGGGTCGCTCGCCGACCCGATCCACCCGGGACTGCCTTACCGGCTGGGTGAGGTCCTGTGGGCGGCGCGCTTCGAGATGGCCCGCACCGTGGAGGACGTGCTCGCGCGCCGGACCCGAGCGCTGCTCCTGGACGCCCAGGCGGCCCAGGAGGCGGCTCCCGCGGTCGCGGCCGTGCTCGCGGGGGAGCTGAAGCGAGACGCCCGCTGGGCGGAAGAGCAGGTGCGGGCGTTCGAGGATCTGGCGCGAGGCTACCTCCCGGCGGGGGCCGAGGAGGTGCGCTCCCGGTCGTGATATGATCGACGGGTCCGCCCCCCCTTCACCGAGCCGGGACTCATCGCCCACATGATCCGTTCGCGGACCCCGTGGTCGGCGCTGCTGCGCCGTCTCGGAATCCCTGTCGCCACCGTGCTGCTTTCGATTCCCGGTGCCCCCGGGGCGGCGACGCTCGACGTCCCGTCGACGTTCCCCACGATCGCGTCGGGGCTCGCCGCGGCCGCGGCGGGGGACACGGTCCTCGTCGCCTGCGGGACCTACTCCGAGCACGATCTCGTGATTCCGGACGGCGTCACCCTGCGCGGGGAGTCTTCGCCGCCGTGCGTCACGATCGACGCCGGGTTCGCCGGCCGCGTGCTGGACTGTCCCGGCGGCGCCGGGATCCGGATCGAGTCGTTGCGCGTCACGAACGGTGCGTTGCCGGACGCGGGCGACTTCATCGAGCGCGTCGGGGGAGGGCTGCGCTGCAACAGCGCGCGGGTCGCCGTTCGCGACTGCGTGTTCGAGGCGAACGCGGCGACGTACGGCGCCGGCCTCGGCGCGCGCGGCGGCGACGTGCGCCTCGTGGACTGCACCTTCACGGCGAACGTGGCGTCGGCGTACAACTGGGCGTCGGGCGGCGGGATCTACGGGCGCGATCTGAACTGGAACGTCGGGAACTGCCGATTCGAGTTCAACTCGGCGACGTCGGACTCGGTTCCGGCGGACGGGGGCGGCGCGTTCCTCGACCACTGCACGGGAGCGATCTACGACTGCGAGTTCGAGGGCAACACCGCGCTGGCGGGCGCGGGTGGCGTGTACTCGTTCGCGGGAGACGCGACGTCGATCGTCGGTTGCACGTTCACGGACAACACGGCGGGCGCCGGCGGAGCGATCTACGGCGAAACGTCGCGGGCCTCGGTCGCCGATTGCGTGTTCCAGGGCAACGTCGCGGCGAACGGCGGCGCCGCCTTCGTCGCGAAGTTCTCCTCCGTCACGTACTCCGGCTGCGAGTTCTCCGGCAACCAGGCCACGCCGTACGCGGGCGGTGCCGTCGAGTGCTGGCAGTCGGTCGCGACGTTCCGCGCGTGCCGCTTCGTCGGCAACTCCGCCGCGCTCACGGGCGGCGCGTTCAACCTGAATCAGGGCGCGAACGTGACGATCGAGGACTCGCTGCTCGGCGACAACGCGGCGGTGGCCGGGGGAGGAGCGATCTCCGCCCGCTGGACCGGGACCGCGGCGCTGGCGCGTTGCAGCATCGTCGGGAATGCCGCGCCGGCGAACGGCGCCGCGCTCGACGTCGACAACACGGCCTCCCTCGACGTCACGGATTCGATCATCGCCTCGCAGGCCGGCGGAGCCGCGGCGACGTGTGCCGGCGTCGGCAGCGTCGAGGTGCGCTGCACGATCGTGTGGGACAACCCCGGCGGGAACTTCGTCGGATGCCTCGCGGGGCAGGGCGGGAGCCTCGGCAACCTGGAGGTCGATCCGCTGTTCTGCGATCCGGGTGCCGGCGAGTGGACGCTGCGATTCCCCGATTCGCCGGCGCTCGCCGCGAACAACGGGTGCGCCTCGGACCTCGGCTCCGAGCCAATCGGGTGCGGGTGTCCCGTGGGCGCGACGATCCTCGTGCCGGGCGACTACTCCACGATCGCGGCCGCGCTCGCCGCCGCCGTCCCGGGCGACGTCGTTGGCGTCTGCGATGGCGAGTATCCGGAGGCGCTGAACGTCGTCCCGGGAGTCCACGTGGTGGGATTCGGTCCGGAGTTCACTCACGTCGTGCAGCGCATCGGCGGGGAACAGCTCGTGTCGGCGAACGCCGTCGTGGACTCGACCGTGATCCAGGGTCTCGACCTGGATGCGAGGTTCCTCGCGAACTGGGTCGTCCGCGCGGACGCGGGAAGCGTGGGACTGCACCTCGCGGGGAACCGCATGCACGGGGGAGCCGTGGGCGGCATCCGGAACTCGTCCGACTCGCGCGTGACGATCGGCACCACGCTCGCCCGCGCGAACGACATCTTCGACAACGGGCTCGCGATCCCGCTCAATGTGCGAAACCTGAACGTCGCGGCGGACTCCCTGCCGGCCACGCTGAACTGGTGGGGGAGCACGCAGTACGATCAGATCCTGAGCACGTTCGAGGGGCCGGTCGCGAGCTGCCCGATCACGAACCAGTCGCACTCGGATTCGCTGTGCGCGCCGCTGATCGCGCTCGACGCTCCGGCGCCCGGCCGCGGCTCCTTCTCCCTGAACGCGTTCCCGAATCCGTTCCGATCCGGGACCCGGATCCGCCTGTCGCTCGGGCCCGGGGCCGCCCGCCTCGTGGTCTACGACGTCGCGGGCCGCCGGGTGAGGACGCTGTTCGAAGGCCCGGATCCTCCCTCCGCGGTCCGGTGGGCCGGAGACACCGCGGACGGCGCCCCGCTGCCCCCGGGCGTGTACTTCCTCCGCCTGGAAGCCGGCGACCGGTCCACCGTGGAGAAGGTCGTCCGCCTCCGCTGAGGCGCCTCCCCGGCTTGACGGGGGGCTCCCGGCCGCGTTTCCTCGGCCGAACGGCCCCGTCCCGCGCCCCCGCCGGCCGGTGCCCGACCGGACCAGGTCCGATTTCGGGAGATTCCCTTGGATTTCCTCGAACAGTTCCCCCCGCCGCCCCGTCCCACCGGTGACGAGCGGGGCATCCGTCGCCCCGGGGAGGCCCGAGTGCAGACGTTCACGGACGGGGAACTCGTGGCTCGCTGCCAGGACGGGGACGTCGCGGCGTTCAACCAGCTCGCGTCCCGCTGGGAGTCGAGTCTCTACGGATTCGTCCGGAGGACGCTGGGCGACGGGGAGGACGCGCGGGACGTCTGCCAGGAGGCGCTGGTCAAGGCCTGGACGAACATCTCGCGCCTGCGGGACGGGGAGAAGTTCAAGTCATGGGTGCACTACATCGCGCTGAATCTCTGCCGCGACCGGTTCCGGTCCCCGCGTGCCCGCACCGAGGTGCTGGCGTTCGAGGACGAGCCGGCCGAGCCGACCGAGGCGATCGCGTCGGGCAGCCGCTCCGATTCGTCCGACGCGGGAGCCGAGGCGGCGAGCCGGAGTCGGGTCCTGGAGTCCGCGCTGGCGGAGCTGCCGGCCGAGCAGCGGACGGCGATCCTGCTGCGCGAGTTCCAGGGCTTCACGTCGGACGAGATCGGCGAGATCACCGGCGTACCGGCGGCGACCGTTCGCACGCGCATCTACTACGGCCTTCGGGCCCTGAGGAAGAGTCTGGACGCCCGCGGAATCGCGGCGTCGGACGTGTGATCCGGGGAGGACTGCGATGAACGAGCGCATGGATCCGCGCATCGACAAGCTGATGGCGTACCTGTACGGAGAGCTTCCGGAGTCGGAGCGTCGCGCGTTCGAGCGGTTGCTCGGCGAGGATGCGGAGCTGCGTCAGGAGTACGAGGAGCTGGCGGGAACCCGGGCGATGCTGCCGGCGTGGCGGATCGAGGAGCGGGTGCCGAGCTTCGTGCTCGTGGAGGACCGACCGGAACCGAAGCGAGCGTCCTTCTGGGAGCGGTTCGTCGCGTCGTGGAAGGTGCCGTCCCCCGCGTGGGGACTCGCGTTCGCGACGATCGCGTTGGTCGTGGCCGCGGCCGCGGGGCTGCGGGTCCAGAAGATCGACGGCGGTCTCGCGTTCCGGTTCGGCGAGGAGGCGGCGGCCCCGGTGCGGTCCACCGTGCCGGAGCTCGGCCCCGGGCAGGAACTCGCGCTGCGTGAGAACCCGGACCGGAGCGTGCTCGTGCCCGCCACCGCGGACTGGGTCACGCGCGAGGAGATGGACAACCAGAACGCGGAGCTCGTGATGGCGCTGACCAAGGCGCTGAACGACTACGGGCAGCGACGCGACGCGGAGACCTACGGGCTCGTGCAGTCGATGGCGCAGCAGCTCCGCGACGAACAGAACCGCGACTACCGGCAGATCACCGGACGGCTCGACACGATGGGGCTCGAGGTGCTCGCGGCGCGGAACGGTATCTCACTCGAGGATCTGCTCCACAACGGTGCGGAGCTGAATCCGGAACGACCCCTGGAAGGGAAGGAGTAGGGTCATGGCGCAGATCATGCGCAGGAGAGGATGGATCCGGGAGGTCGTGCTCATCGGGATCGCGCTCGCCGCCGGCTTCGTGGCGAAGGCGGCGTTCGGAGCGGATGCCGATCGACCGGAGCGGAAGGTCGTCCGCCAGATCGGCATCATGGAGAAGATCATGGACCAGATGCTCCTGGACAGTCCGAACCTTCTGATCTTCGGCCGGGACGTCACGCGCGGTCTCTACATCGAGGGATTCGGTGCGGTGTTCACGTTCGACGCGTCGCTCGTGGAGAAGGACAAGGACTCGCACTGGAACTTCAACTTCCCGTTCCGGGTCGAGGACGTCGACGGCAAGAAGGTCATCATCATCGACGAGGACGACAAGGAAGACGCGAAGGAGGCCGCCAAACTGATCGAGGAGCGGGAAGCGCGACGGACGAACGTGGAGGAGGAGCTCTACCGGGCCGGCAAGGCGGAGATCATCTCGCTCATGCTGGACTACGGCGAGACCATGACCTCGCTCACGGACGCCGAGCACCTCGCGGTGGCCGCGTACCTGAAGGACGCGAACTACTTCACGAAGAACAAGATCTCGCGCCTCGTGCTCAAGGCGAAGATGGCGGACCTGCGGGCGCACGCCTCCGGCAAGCTGAGCGAGGAGGAGATGGTGCGGCGGATGAAGGTCGAGGAATACTAGGTTGGCCGAGACCCGGAGTTCCTCTCGATTCTCAGGGTCCCTCGAGGTTCTCGGACTTCTTCGCTTCTCCTCGGCGTANNATCTGAAGATACGCTCTCGTCGTCGCTCATCGCCGAGAGCCTCGAGGAACGCCTGAGAATCGACAGGAACTCCGGGTCGCGGCCAACGGCGTCGGCGGAGGGGTTCCACTGATCCCGGAGCGCGAGGCTCGGGGAAAAGAAGAGAGGGCGGTCCCGGATGGGGATCGCCCTCCTTGGTTCCTGGTCCGCTGCGAGCTGCTCAGTACAGGAGCTCGACCCAGCGCCGGCCGGCCATGAGCTCGGCCTTGCGGCGTTCCCAGTCCTGCGGGGAGTCCGCGATGGAGGCGAAGACGCGGTCGAGCTCGGGGCGCATCTTCTCGAGACCCGCGACGTACACGTACGTGTGCGGGCTGCCGAGCATGTCCCAGAGCTCGGCGGCGCGCTGCTCGATCGCGTAGTCCCACGCGATCGGGTCCGCCCAGCTCGGGCGCGGGCTGAGCGCGCGGAACGCCTCGAACGTGTCGTGGTCGTAGTACTGCGTGAAGTCGTCGCGGACGTCGTTCATGTACAGCATCTCGAG
>JAGQIB010000020.1:0-3739 GCA_020431545.1 Gemmatimonadota bacterium | reverse complement strand
TACAGGTGCTTCACGAACGCGCGGAACGGCGCGATGCCCGTGCCGGTGCCGATCAGGATCAAGTTCGCCTGCGGGTCGCGCGGGACCTCGAACGCGACTCCGAAGGGGCCGGCGATCGTGAGCACGTCGCCGGGTTCGCGATCGCACAGGTAGTTCGAGGCGATGCCCGGATAGCGCTCGCCGCTGTAGGAGTCCAGGTAGAAGCAACGCTTCACCGCGATGCGGATCTCCGGCGTGCCGGCTGCGCTGCGATCCGGCAGGTCGGCCACGGAGTAGAGCCGGATGTGCTCCTCCTGGCCGAGCGCCGGGTCTCCGGGCACGATCACGCCGATGCTCTGGCCGACCTCGTACTTGAAGTCCCTCCGATCGAGATCGAGGACGAGCTCGCGGATCTCCTCCTCGGACTCGTCGGACGTGATGCGCTGGTTCGAACGAACGGTGGCCCGGTAGCGGACCCCGGTGTCGAGGTCCTCCAGGTGCCTCACGGCTTGAGTCATGACGAACTCCTCTTCGCGGGAACGGATTCGGGATCTTCGGGATGGGCCGGGGCCCCGGAGCGGTTGCGGCAGGTTCCGTGGTTCGCGCACGAGCAACCGGCGCAGCCACGGCGCTCGGCGAGCGCGTCGGGGTCTGGGCCGGGGAAAGAACGTCGCCAGGCGAGCTGGACGCCGACCCAGCCGAGGACGAGCGCGGCTACCGCCAGCGGTGCCGCAACGAACGGGAGAAGCGCGCTCATCCGCCGAGCCCCGCGAAGCCCATGAAGGCGAGGGAGAGGAAGCCAGCGAGCGCGAGGGTCAGCGCCGTGCCGCGGACCATGTCCGGGATGGCGGCGAGCGCGAGCTTCTCGCGCAGACCCGCCATGAGCACGAGCGCGAGCGTGAAGCCGGCCCCGGCGCCGAGCGCGAACACGAGGCACTGGACGAAGCCGTAGCCCTTGTTCGTCTGGAAGAGCGCGAGGCCGAGGATCGCGCAGTTCGTGGTGATGAGCGGCAGGAAGATGCCGAGCGCGCGGAAAAGACCCGGACTCACCTTCTTGATGAACATCTCCACGAGCTGGACCGTGGACGCGATGACCGCGATGAACGAGATCAACCGCAGGTACGGTGCGTCCAGAGCCGTGAGCAGCGCCTGGATCCCGAACGCGCACACGGACGTGACCAGCATCACGAACGTCACGGCACCGCCCATGCGGGTCGCCGTCTCCATCTTGCCGGACACGCCGAGGAACGGGCAGATGCCGAGGAAGTAGGCGAGGACGAAGTTGTTGATCAGGCACGCGTTGATGAAGATCGTGCCCAGAGGCTCTCCGTTCACGACGCCTCCTCCCGCACGGCGTTGCGTTGCCGACGCCAGTTGAAGAGGAGGAGCCAGCCCGCGAGCGTGAAGAAGCCGCCGCTCGGCAGGATCATCATGACCCACTCCTGGAAGCGCCCCGGCAGCACGGGGAATCCGAACAGCGTGCCGCTGCCGAGGATCTCGCGCACCACGCCGAGGCACATCAGAGCGAACGCGAAGCCGAGTCCCATGCCGAGACCGTCGGCGACGGACGCGCGGATGCCGTTCTTGGACGCGAACGCCTCCGCCCGCCCGAGGATTACGCAGTTCACGACGATCAGCGCGATGAACGCGCCGAGCGCCTTGTGGAGGTCGAGGCTGATCGCCTGGATCACGTAGTCGACCACGGTCACGAACGTGGCGATGACCAGGATGAACGTCGCGATCCGGACCTCCTTGGGAATGAACCGGCGCAGCGCGGAGACGACGAGGTTCGAGCTCACGAGCACGAACAGGGTCGCGAGGCCCATGGCGAGGGCGTTCCGTGCGGTGTTCGTGACGGCGAGGGTCGGGCACATGCCGAGTACCTGGACGAACACCGGATTCTCGCGCCAGAGCCCCTTCAGGAACTCGTCGGTCGTCGAGGGGGTGGGGTGGCCGCTCACGGCTTCACCTCCAGGGATTCGTGGCCGCTCTGGATGCGCGGCGCCCACACGGACGCGCTCGCATCGAGGAGTGATCCGATCGCCTTGGAAGAGATCGTGGCACCGGTGATGCTGTCGATCTCCCAGGGATTCGTCTTCGTGCCGTGCTTCACCGCGGCGACGTCGTGCCGGAGTGCCTGTCCGTCGTCGGCCAGCGAGACATCCAGGCGGCGGAAGTTCTCGAGGAACGCCGGGTCGTGTTCGATGCGGTCTCCGAGCCCCGGGGTCTCGCGACTCTCCAGCACCTTCAGGCCGACGATCGCCTCCTCCGTGATCGAGTAGCCCCAGAGCACGTGGATCACGTCCTGGTAGCCCATGCCGGCCGCCTCGATCGCCACACCGACGAGCCGACCTTCGGCGTCGTAACCGGCGTGAACCCGCGCGTCGCCGCCGGACTCGGCAGTGAGCGGCGCGAAGCCGGCGCCCTCCTGCCAGCGGAACGTGGCGCTCGACACGGCCCCCGGCAGAACGTCGTAGATCGCGGCCGCAAGTGCCTCGGCGCGATTGTGCTCGATGCGCGGCTTCGTTCCGAGGTACGCGCTCACGATGATGAGACCGCACGCGAGTCCCACGCCGACCATGGCGCGAAACATCGGCCAGGTTCCGGAGGGCGCGGCCACCGGCAGCTGGCCGGCGCTCACGAGGCCCTCGCGCGTCGGGTGCCGTACACCCGGGGTCGGATCATCGCGTCGATCTGGGGCGAGACGGCGTTCCCGAGCAGGATCGCGTACATCACGCCCTCGGGCATGCCGCCCCACGTGCGGATCACGATCACGAGCGCGCCGATCAGCACGCCGTAGACCACGCAGCCGAGCGACGTCATCGGCGACGCGACCATGTCGGTGGCCATGAACGTCGCGCCGAGTGCGAGCCCGCCGGCAAGCAGCATGAACGGCGCGGACGCGTACCGCGTCGGATCGACCGCGTGCAGGATGCCGGAGATCGCGCCCACGGTGAGCAGCAACGCGACGGGGATCCGCCAGTTCATCATGTTGCGGGCCACGAGATACGCCCCGCCGAGCAGGATGAGCAGTGCGCTCGTCTCGCCGGTGGAGCCGGACGTGAACCCGAACGCGAGATCCCGCGCCGACGCGGCCACGCGCTCGAACTTCCACGCGGCGAGCGGGGTGGCGCCCGTCGTCGCGTCGAGCACCGGCTCCAGGAACGGCGGCGTCCAGAGGACCGCCGGCACCGCGCGGAAGCGATCGGGCAGGAAACCGGCCGACCACGTGGTCATGGCGACCGGGAAGCTCGCCTGCAGGAGCGCGCGACCCACGAGCGCCGGATTGAACGCGTTGTAGCCGAGCCCGCCGAACAGCCACTTGCCGGCCGCGATCGCCAGGAAGCCGCCGAGCGCCGTCATCCACAGCGGAAGCGTGGGCGGGAGCGTGAGCCCGTACAGCAGACCGGTGATCACCGCCGACCAGTCGGCCACGGTCGACGTGCGGTGCGAGAGCCGGCACATCCACCACTCCGTGGCCACGCACGAGAGCACCGCCACGGTGAGGGTGAGGAGGCCCGCGAGGCCGAACGCCCACACGGCGAACGCGGACGCCGGGAGGAGAGCCAGGACCACGTTGAACATGATCGTGTCCACGGCGTGGCCGCTCAGCACGTGCGGGGACGTCCGGATCTCGAGGGTCTTCGCGAGAGGGCTCACTTCGGGGCTCCTGCCTTTCGGACCGCGGACTTCGCCACCCGGAACTGCTGGACGAGCGGGATGTGCGACGGACACACGAACGAGCACGAGCCGCACTCGA
>JAGQIB010000527.1 GCA_020431545.1 Gemmatimonadota bacterium | reverse complement strand
CCCAGTACTTGTCGGCGGGGACCTTGACCTCGCCCATCGTGTCCGACTCGACTCGCCAGCTCACCGCCCACCTCCGGAGTATCGGGAAACGGATTAAAAGCCGGGACAAGTTACCACGCGACCGCCGATTCGACCCGGGCGGTGGGGGCGAAGCGCCCGGGTGAGGCGGCGGCCCCGAGGCGTGCCGCGTTCCGGCCCGTCGCTCGAGCGGCCCGGGCGTTCCGGCGCCCCCCGGCGTCCGGGCGCGGTTGGCGACTTCCCGGGGCGTCTGCTAGCCTGCGGGCTCCGGTCGCCGGTCCCGGACCCCTCGGCCGGCTCCGGTCGCCGCTCCCACGAGGTGTCGCATGCCCCTGTCCACCGTGGTGATCGTCTTCGGCTCCTGGGTCGTGCTCGCGATCCTGGTCCTGCTCGGGGCGCGCGGCGGGGACGGTCGATGACCGACAACGCCTGGCTCCTGGCCGGCCTCGGTCTGTACCTCGTGGTCGTGCTCGCCGTGGGCTTCGTCACCTGGCGGCGCATGCGGACGCTGGACGACTTCGTGCTCGGCGGACGTTCGCTCTCGCCGTTCGCGGCGGCGCTCTCGGAGCGCGCGTCGGGCGAGAGCGCGTGGTTCCTGCTCGGTCTGCCCGGCGCGGCCTACGCGCTCGGCTTCCGCGAGTTCTGGAGCGTGATCGGCATCGCGTTCGGGGTCTTCGCCTCGTGGACGTTGCTGTCGAGACTGCTGAACCACGAGGCGCGACGTCTCGGCGCGCTCACGATCCCCGACTTCTTCGAAGCCCGCTTCGGCGACGGCACCCGGGCCCTTCGCGTCGTGTCGATGGTGATCATCCTCGTTTTCTACACGTCGTACGTGGGCGCGCAGTTCGTGGGAGCGGGGAAGATCCTGAACGCGACGTTCGGGCTCGACGTCGCGACCGGCATGTGGATCGGGGCGGCCGTGGTCGTGCTGTACACGTTCATGGGCGGGTTCCTCGCGGTGGTGTGGACGGACGTCGTCCAGGGCCTGCTGATGATGGTGGTGGCGGTGGCGCTGCCCCTGCTCGGTCTCGCGAAGCTCGGCGGACCGGCCGCCTTCGTCGATGCGGTCGCCGCGCGCGGCCCCGAGTTCCTCACGATGTCCGGCGGTCAGACCGGCCGCGCGTTCGTGTTCGGCGTGATGCTCGGTGGCGTGTCCTGGGGCCTCGGGTACTTCGGGCAGCCGCACCTGCTCACGCGGTACATGGCCATCCGGAGCGCCGAGGAGACCCGGACCGGCAAGACGATCGCGGTGTCGTGGGTCCTGCTCTCGTACTGGGGGGCCGCGTTCATCGGACTCGTGGGTATCGGGCTGCTCCCGGGACTGGAAGACCCCGAGCAGGTCATGCCGCTCCTCGCGAAGACGTTGCTCCCGGCCTGGTTCGCGGGGCTCGCGATCGCCGGCGCGATCGCCGCGATGATGTCCACGGCCGACTCGCAGCTCCTGGTGGCGACGTCGGCCCTGGTGGAGGACATCTACGCGCAGCTCGTGAATCGCAACGCGTCGCCCCGGCGACTCGTGCTGCTGTCGCGGCTGGCGACGCTCGGCGTCGCCGGGGTCGCGCTCGCGCTCGCGTTCGGCAACCAGGATCTCATCTTCGACTGGGTGGCGTACGCGTGGGCGGGGCTCGGCTCCTCGTTCGGACCGCCGTTGCTGCTCGCGCTGCGATGGCGCGGCATCACGCGGAACGGGGCGCTCGCGGGCATGCTCGCGGGCATGACGTCGACCCTCGTGTGGCAGAACGTCGAGGCGCTCGGGGACTTCCTGGACATCAAGATCGCGACGTTCGCGATCTCCCTTTTGGTCACCGTCGTCGTGTCGCGTCTCGGGCGCGCGGATTCCTCGTCCGCCTCCTCGCCTCCGGTCCGCTAGGACCATGGACCGGGTCGCCTTGCCCGCGGGCGGTCGGTGGCCTATCCTCGCAGGCGTTCCGGCCCGATCCGGCCGGAGTTCCGACGGACCCGAACCGACGGGGAGCCTCCGGCAGCGAGGGAGCGTTCCGCGTCCCAACCCTTTTGTGAGTCCATGAAGAGACCCAAGGCGCTCGCCCTCGTTTCCGGGGGCCTGGACAGTACGCTCGCCGTGGCGCTCGTGAAGGAACAGGGAGTCGAGATCGAGGCGCTCAACTTCTCGACCGGCTTCTGCTTCACCGACCACCACCGCGCCATGAAGAGCCCCAAGCACAACCTGCGCAACGAAGCCCTGCGCGCCGGCGCCGACCTCGGCGTGCCGACGACCGTGATCGACATCTCGGAGACCTACTTCGACGACGTGCTCCTGAACCCGAAGCACGGCTACGGCGCGAACATGAATCCGTGTCTGGATTGTCGCGCGTACATGCTCGCGCACGCGCGACGCTACCTGGAGGAAACCGGAGCGGACTTCGTCTTCACGGGCGAGGTGCTCGGCCAGCGACCGAAGTCGCAGTTCCGGCAGGCATTGATCACGGTGGCGCGCGAGTCCGGTCTCGAGGATCGCCTCCTGCGCCCGCTCTCGGCAAAGCTGCTCCCGCCCACGTTGCCCGAGCGCGAGGGCTGGATCGATCGCGAGAAGCTGCTCGGCATCGCGGGGCGTGGCCGCAAGATCCAGATCGCGGAGGCAGCGCGGCGTGGGCTCGACCTCGACGAGATCCCGCAGCCCGCCGGCGGATGCTGCTTCCTCACGGACGAAGCGTACGCGCGGAAGCTCAAGGACTGGCTCGATCACCACGAGCAGCCGCGCCATGACGCGGAGGCGTTCGTGCTGCTGAAGGTCGGACGACACCTGCGTCTCGCGGAAGACGTGAAGGTCGTCGTGGGGCGCGACGAGGCCGAGAACTCGTTCCTCTCGCTGCATCGCCGGGGGCGCTGGGTCTTCTGGGCGAAGGACTTCACGGGACCGACGGTCCTGGTGGAGGTCGCGCGGGAGCTCCGCTGGGAGGAGATCGAGCGCATCGCGTCCATCACCGCGCGCTACGGGCACGGCCGCGAGGCGGAGCGGGTCACGATCTGCTGGACGGTCCCGGACGGGGCGGACGAAGCGTTCCCGCAGGTCGACGCCCGGCCCGTGGAGGAGATCGACGTTCTTCCCGCCGCGCTCGACTCGATCGAGCCGCTGCGGGTGTAGCCGGCCGATGCGGCGACGGCACCGTCTCCCGCTCCGGTGGATCCTCGGGTTCCTGGCCCTGAGCGGCTGTACGGGGGCGCCCCACGGGAGGATCTCGCCCGGAGCGCTCGACGGATGGAACGTCCTGCTCGTCACGATCGACACGTTGCGCGCGGATCGACTCGGCTTCATGGGCTGGACCGCGGCCGTGACCCCGAATCTCGACGGGCTCGCGGAGCGGGGCGTGGTGTTCGAGGACGCGGTGGCCTCGTCTCCCGTGACGCTGCCGTCCCACGCGTCGATCCTCACCGGCCTGGATCCGCTCCGGCACGGCGCGCTGGACAACGGCCGGTACGCGCTTCCCGACGACGTTCCCACGCTCGCGACGTGGCTCTCGGACCGGGGGTACGAGACGCACGCCGTCGTCGCCTCCTACGTGCTGCACCGCAAGTACGGCCTCGCTCACGGCTTCGACGACTACGACGACCGCTTCCGGGGACGGCGGCGCGGATTCAACAGCCATCTCGAGCGCCCGGCGTCGGAGGTCAGCGATCGGGCGATCCGCTGGCTCGACTCCCGCGACGCGACGCGACCGTTCTTCCTCTGGGTCCACTACTACGACCC
>JAGQIB010000526.1 GCA_020431545.1 Gemmatimonadota bacterium | reverse complement strand
CCCGTGTGTCGTCGGGGGCGGCCTCGCGGCGGCGCCGGCCGGCGCGTGCGACGGTCTCCTGGTATACGCCGGCGCCGGCTTCCGCTTGCCGCTCGAGGAGGCCGCCGCGGAGTTCTCGGCGCGCGAGGGCGTGCCGGTCGAGACCACGTTCGCGGGGAGCGGCTGCCTGCTCGCGCAGGCGGAGCTCGCCGGGCACGGCGACGTCTTCATCCCGGGCGAGCGCCACTACCTCGTCCAGGCCGAGGAGCGGGACCTCGCCGGCGACGCCGTCTGCCTCGCCTGGCTGCGACCCGTCCTCGCCGTTCCCGCCGGGAACCCGCTCGGCGTCACCGGTCCGGCGGATCTCGCGCGACCGGGGCTCCGGGTGGGGCTCGGCGATCCGCGCTCCGTGGCGGTGGGCCTCGCCTCGGAGAGCTGGCTCGCGGCGACGCTCACCGAGGAGGAGCGGGCCGCGGTGCAGTCGAACGTCGTCACGCGCGCGCTGAACGTGAACGAGCTCGGCACCCAGCTCTCGCTCGGCGCGCTGGACGTGGCCGTCGTGTGGGACGTGACGGTGCCCCTGTTCTCGGGACTCGAGGCCGTCGTCAACGAATCCTCGCTCGCGCACCGGACCATGATCACCGGCGCCGCCCTCCGCCAGTCCGAATGGCCCGACGAGGCGCGCCGCTTCCTCGCGTTCCTGTCCGGCCCGGACGGGCAGTCCATCTTCCGGGAGTACGGGTACGAGCCCACGATCGGTTGCGGAGAGAGCGTGGCGCCATGAAGCGAATCGGGTTCCGGACCGCCTTCCTGTTCGCCCTGGTGACGCTCGCCGCGTTCGTGGCCCTCTTTCTCGGCGCCGGATTCCTGTACTCCGGCCCCGGTCGCGTGCTCGAGCTCCTCGCGCGACCGGCCGCCCGGGAGTCCGTGTTGCTCTCGCTCGGCACGAGCGGCGTCGCCACCGTGCTCGCGATGGCGGCCGCAGTTCCCGCCGCGTACGCGCTCACGCGGTGGCGCATTCCCCTGCGCGGCGCGATCGACGTCCTGCTCGATCTGCCGATCGTGCTGCCGCCGCTCGTCGCCGGCTTCAGCCTGCTGATCCTGTACTCCGTGATCGAGCGCGCGCTCGGTCCCGGCCTGCGCGGCGGGCCGCTGGATCTTCGCTTCACGCGCGAGGGCATCGTGCTCGCGCAGTTCGCGATCGCGGCGCCGCTCGCGGTGCGGGTCCTGCGGGCCTCGTTCGCGGAGGTGCCGGTGCGGCTCGAGACCATGTCCCGCTCGCTCGGCCGCAGCGAGGCGTCGACGTTCTTCGGCGTCACGTTGCCGCTCGCGCGCAACGGGATCCTCGCCGGCACGATCCTGGTATGGGCGCGCAGCGTGGCCGAGTTCGGCCCGATCCTCGTGTTCGCGGGAGCCGTGCGCGGCAAGACGGACGTCGTGCCCATCGCGATCTTCCTCGCGTTCTCGAACGGCGAGATCGAGAACGGCGTCGCGCTGTCGCTGCTGCTCATCGCGCTCGGCGTGGTCGCACTCGCGGGCATCCGCCGTCTCGGTGGCCGGCTGGTGATCGGATGACCGCGACCGCGCTGGAATGGCGTCGCGTGACGCTCGACCTCGGAGACTTCGCGCTCCGCGACGTTTCCCTGTGCCTCGAAGCCGGCGAGTGGCTCGCTCTCGTGGGACCGACCGGTGCGGGCAAGACGCTCCTGCTCGAGGTCGCGGCCGGGTTTCGCCGCCCCACCGCGGGCACGATCCGGCGCGGTGACCGCGACGTCACGGCGGCCCCGCCCGAGGATCGGCGTCTGGCCTACGTGCCACAGGACGACCTGCTGTTTCCGCACCTCGACGTGCACGCGAACCTCGCGTTCGCCGTGCCGCGGCGGACGCGCGAGGCTCGACGATCCGACCTCCTCGAGGTCGCGGCGTCGCTCGGGATCGCCCATCTCCTCCACCGTCGTCCCGCCGCGATCTCGGGCGGCGAGGCCCAGCGGGTGGCGATCGGTCGCGCCCTGCTCGCGAACCCCGAGGTGCTGCTGCTGGACGAGAGTACGAGCGCGCTGGACGGAGACACGCGCGAGATCGTCGGCGACTTCCTGGAGACTCAGCGGACCCGTCGCTCGCTCTCGATCGTGCAGATCACCCACGACGCGAGCGAGGCGGAACGCCTCGCCGACCGCGTCGTCACCGTGGCGGAGGGTCGGATCGTGACCGGCTCGCCCGCCGTGCCGATCCCCCTCACGCCCGCGGCCCGCCGGGCGCGAGCGTCCTAGTCATTCCCGCTTCCGGAGGTCGTCATGACGGTTCGCTTCGAGCTCACCACCCGGCTGGCCGAACTCGCCGGTCTCGCGGAGCCCTCAATCGAGCTGGACACGCCGTCGTCCTTGCCCGAGGCGCTGCGCGCGTTGATCACCCGCATCGGCGACGCGGCGGCGCCGCTCGCGCCGGGCGGATCGCTGCACCCGAGCATCCTCGTGGTCGTGGACGGCCTCGCGCATCCGCCCGCGCACCGCGACGTCACGTTGCGGCCGGGCCAGACCGTTCGTCTCATGCTGCCCGTGGCGGGAGGTTGATCATGCTGCACGTCGCTCCCTCCCCGGCCGTTGCCGGAAACCGTCATCGTCGCCAGATGCTGCTCCCCTGGCTGGACGCCGAAGGTCAGCGTCGGATTCGCGAATCCACCGTGCTGATCTCGCGCGTCGGCGGTCTCGGGGGGCCGCTCGCGCAATCGCTCGCGGTGGCCGGCGTCGGCCGCATCGTCCTGTTCCACGAGGGCGCCCTGCTCGACGAGGATCTGCACCGCATGGTGCTCATGCATCCGGAGCGCGTCGGCGAGCCGCGCGGCTCGCAGGCGGCGGAGACCCTGCGTCGGCTCGGCGGTCCCCACCTCGAGGTTCACGGATTCGATCACCGGATCACGGAAGACGAAGCGACGCGATGGATGCGCGAGGCCGATATCGCGGTCGGGGCGGCGCCGACCTACGAGGAGCGCCTGCTCCTGAACGACGCGGCGCTCGCGGCCGGCAAGCCGTTCGTGGACGCCGCGATGTACGACGACGAGACGCACGTGCTGTGCGTGGATGCCGGGAAGTCCGGTTGCCTGCGCTGTCTCGTGCCGGAGCCGCCGCCGTGGCGGGCCGACTTCCCCGTGCTCGCCGCGGTTTCCGCGATGGTCGGCAATCTCGCCGCTTCGCTCGCGCTCCGTATCCTCGCGGGCGCGGGGCCGATCCCCTGGGGCGAGCTCGTTCACTTCGACGCGGCGCGGATCGAGCTGACCCGCGTGCGCGTGCCTCGATCTGCCGGATGCCCGGCCTGCGCCGCGGCGGAAAGGACCTCGCGATGAAGCTCCGTTTCTCTTGGCTGGCACTCGCCGTGCTCGCGACGCCGGTCGCTCACGCCACTCCCCATCACGCGCACTGGCACTACCAGATCGGCGCCCGCGCGAACACGGGTCAGATCTTCGCGAAGCAGCTGTGGTGGGAGGCGAGCCAGCCCGGCGAGCTGAGTCTCGAGCTCGCGCACGTGAACGCGGTGGACATGGCGCGACTCGCGCGCGAGATCGGCGACTGGGTCGCGGCAACGGAGGCGACGTCACGACCGGAGGACGTCGCCCGGATCGAGCTGCCGCTTCAGGTCATGACCCAGGAGTCCGCCCGACTGGCCGCCGCCGCCGACGCCCTCGCGAAACTCGTCGCGGACGCGATTCCGGAGGGGCCGGACGAGGAGACGCGCACCCAGATCGCCTGGCGAGCCACGGTGCTGTTCCACGGCTTCCGCACGGTGCTGGCGCAGCACAAGCGCGCGGAGCTCGCGCTCGGGATCCCCGTGCCGGAGGACCCGCCGGCGGTGAAGCACGCGGGCGACGAGGATGCGGTGCCGGAGATCGGGATGGCGCACTAGTCGTTGCGGCTCGCGCCTACCGGAGATACCCGGCCTTGATCCGCCCCCAGGAATCTCCCTCGACGGGCGTCGCGCACGTGCAGACGTGCAGGATCGCGTAGTCGACACCCGTGTCGTTCTCCACCGCGATCTCGAGTTCGCCGTCGCTCAGCACGTCGAGGATGTTCGTGGGGAAGGACCCGGAGGGCGGCAGGTCCGCGAGATCCAGCTCCACGGTCGCCACCGAGCCGGCGTCCCAGGCGCCGACCACGTTTGCGATCGGCGTCACGTAGCCGAACAGCGCATCCGGTACGAAGCCGCCGACCAGATGAAGACGGATCGTGTCGTCGGACGCCTGGCCGAGATTCGAACCTTGCAACCGGAGTTCCAGTCGCGCGGCGCAGACCGGACCCGACCAGCCCGTGAACGAGTGGATCAGGGTATCGAACCCGTCCACCTCGTCGAACTGGCGCGTCGAGGGCTCCGGCCACACGTCGTCCATGTAGTCCTCGAAGTCGCGCGAGGGCTGCGGCGCCTCCGACGGAAGCTCGAAATCGTCGGCGGTGCCGATCGGGAACGGTACCTCCCCCTCGGGGCAGGCTGCGATCGCGGGCGGCGCCGTCGTGAGCAGCAGGGCCAAGGCGAGGCCCCCGATCGTCGAGAGATACGCTTTCACTC
>JAGQIB010000525.1 GCA_020431545.1 Gemmatimonadota bacterium | reverse complement strand
CCGCCCGATCGGAGGGCGCACCGTGGGAGGCTCGATTCGGGTCCGCCCCGGTGGGTCCGTCGTGGTCGATGGGGCGTTCGGTCGCGCTCTCGGACATGGGACCTCCTCGTGGATCCACCGGCCGCGCGGAAACCGCGCGACGGATGCCGCTCGGCCGAAAATCATTTGAATACGAATGATTTGAAAGCTAACCTTAGGTCGGCACTCCGTCAAGGGAACTTGCGCCCGAGTCTCAAGTCGTGATTTCCTAGGGGCTTATGAGTACGAACCCGACACCCGAACCCGCTCCCGGAGGCGACGAGCCGGTCGATCTCCGGATCCTCCGGGCCTTCCGCCGGATCATGAGAGCCGTCGATCTCCACTCGCGCCGTCTGGCCGCGGCCCACCGGATCACGGGTCCGCAGCTGGTGTGCCTCGCGCACATCGACCGGCTGGGACCGCTCCCGTCGGCCGAGCTGGCACGCCACGTCCACCTGAGTCCGAGCACCATCGTGGGCATCCTGGATCGGCTGGAGGCGCGGGGGTGGATTCAGCGAGTCCGCAGCGCGGAGGACCGTCGCCGGATCCTGCTCTCCGCCACGGAGGCGGGGCGGGAGCTGCTCGCCCAGGCGCCCTCGCCGCTGCAGGACCGGCTGCTCGAGAACCTCGCCGCGTTGCCGGAGGCCGACCGTCGCCGCCTCGCCGGCGCTCTGGACGAGATCGTGGCCCTGATGGAGGCGACCGACCTCGAGGTCGCGCCGCTGCTCCACCCGGGCCCGCTCGACGAGTCGCCCCCGCCGCCGGCTGCGCTTCCGCGCCGCCCACCGCGCAACCGCCGGGGCGAGAGAACGTAGTAGTAGTATCGGAACCGTCTCGAACGCCGATCGGAGGCCTGTCATGAGCGAGACCGAAGCCAGCGCCGCGCCGCCGCCCCCGCCCCCCGCGTCGTCCGGAGCCTCCGGCCCGGATCCCGACGCCCGCAAGTGGGCGACGATCACGCACCTGTCCGCCCTCGTGGGGTTGCTCGGGAACGGGATCGGGTTTCTCGTCGCGCCGCTCGTGGTGTGGCTGCTCAAGCGCGACGCGAATCCGTACGTGGATTCTCAGGGCAAGGAGGCCGTGAACTTCCAGATCACGATGATGATCGTGATGGTGATCTGCGCGATCCTCGCGTTCGTGTTCGTGGGGTTCCTGCTGATCCCGATCGTGGGCCTCGTGATGGTCGTGTTGCCGATCGTGGCGGCCGTGAAGACGAACGACGGGCAGGACTTCCGCTACCCGTTCACGATTCGCTTCGTGAAGTAGGATCGGCCGGCGAGGGATCGGGATCGGGAGCCGGCGCCTCCGCCGGCTCCGCCGCCCACGCGTCGACGCGGGCGGAAGCCGCGGCGTCCCCCGCGACCAGCAGCTCCTTTTCGTCCTTTCCGAGTCGTTTCAGGCGCGCCTCCACCCGCAGGGCCGTGGAGCGATCCGGGACCGCCCGGCTCCACACCAGGGTGAGCGGCCCCCGACCGCGGAGGGAACGGGCACCGCGCCCGGCCGCGTGTTCCGCGAGGCGACGGGTCACGTCGGTCGCGATGCCGGCGTAGAGGGCGCCCGCGGCGGTGCGGAGGACGTACACGCTCCAGGCGGGCTCGGTCGACATCGGGCGAGGCTCGCCTCCGAGGGGCCCCTCCGTCAAGCGGCGACCCGGTGAACGACCCGCGGAGGCTACGCGGTGTGCTACGCTCCTCCGCTGGTCTCGAGCTCCCGCATTCAGACGAGCCTCTCAACCGGAACGGCCGCCATGCTTCGATCGCTCCTCGCCGGCATCTCGCTCGCGCTCGGTCTCAGCCTCGCGTGCCCGCCGCCCGCGGCCGCCGTGCGCGTGATGACCTACAACCTCCTCAACTACTCCGGAGGCCGCACTGCCGAGTTCCAGGTCGTGCTCGCCGAAGCGCAGCCGGACGTGGTCGTGGCGGAGGAGGTTCTCTCCCTCGCCGGCGTGAACGCGTTTCTGACCGGCGTGCTCGACGTCGTCAATCCCGGGGAGTGGGTCGCGGGTCCGTTCACCGATGGTCCGGATACCGACAACGCGGTCTTCTACCGCCCGGCGAAGCTCACGTTCGTATCGCAGACCACGATCCCCACCGTGCTCCGCGAGATCGACGAGTACGTGCTGCGCCCGGTCTCGCACTCGACGCCGGCCGCGGATCTTCGCCTGTACGCCGTCCACCTGAAGGCGAGCCAGGGCAGCTCGAACGAGCAGCAGCGACTCGCGGAATCGCAGACTCTGCGCAGCCATCTGGAGACGTACCCCGTCGGCCAGAGCTACGCGATCATGGGCGACTTCAACATCTATCAGGCGAGCGAGCCGGCGTACCAGTACATGATCAATCCGGTGAACGGCGCGGCTGGAGTGGTGCAGGATCCGATCGCGCGCGAGGGAAACTGGCACGTCAATCCGGCGTTCGCCGACGTGCACACGCAGTCTCCGCGCGTCACGCAGTTCGGGGGCGGCGCGAACGGCGGCATGGACGACCGCTTCGACTTCATGCTGACGGGGCCGTCCACGTTCGACGGAGAAGGGTGGGACATCCTGCCGTCCACGTACACGGCGCTCGGCCAGGACGGCCAGCACTTCGACGGCGCGCTGAACGTGCCGCCGTACCTCGTGGTCACGGCGGCGGTCGCGCAGGCGCTGCACGACGCCTCGGATCATCTGCCCGTGTTCGCGGACTGGCAGGTGCCGGCCCGCCTCTCGACCGTCGCGTCGCTGGATCTCGGCCCCGTGATCGTGGGCGGAACGACGGCCGTGGATCTGCTGATCGAGAACGTCGCGCCGCTGCCGGCCGACGAGCTCGACTACTCGTTCGCGGCGCCGACGGGATTCGGCGCGCCGGCCGGCACGTTCCAGCTCCTGCCGGGGGGACCCGTATCGCACTCGATCACGCTCGACGGCGGTAGTGTCGGTTTCCGCTCCGGCGATCTCGTGGTGACCTCCGACGATCCGGACTCGCCCGCGCGGAATGTGTCGCTGTCCGGGGTGGTGCTCGACCACGCCGATCCGAGCACGAGCTCGGCCTTGTCCCAGCTCGTCGCGTCCGTGGACTTCGGGTCGGTGGTGGGAGACACCGCGATCGTGGTGGTGGAAGCGCACGACCTGGGCTGGACGCCGCTGCGGGCGGAGCTCGAGATCTGGAACGCCGCGCTCGTCGGCGATCCGCGCTTCTTCGTGCCCACGTTCGTGCCCGGCACCGCCGGTCTCGTGCCGTACTCCCTGGAAGTCGCGTTCGACGGGGTGGGGGCGGCGGACGGAGAGCACGCCGGGACCCTCACGCTCTCGACCCGGGATGCCTCCGGCCTTCCGGGGGGAGTCGACCTCTCGGATCTGACCTACGAACTCGTCGCCATCGTGGGGGACGGCACGGACGCGCCGGCCGTCGCGGCCTCGTTCCACTCGGGGCTCGGCGTCGCCGCGCCGAATCCGTTCCGTCACGACACGTCCATCACGTACGCGCTCGCGCGCTCGGGAGCGGTGGATCTCCGCGTGTTCGACGTTCGCGGACGGCTCGTCCGGGAACTCGCGCAAGGGATTCGCGCGGCCGGTCGGCACGAGGAACACTGGGACGGCCGAGATCGCGATGGTCACGCGATGGCGCCGGGCA
>JAGQIB010000524.1 GCA_020431545.1 Gemmatimonadota bacterium | reverse complement strand
GTCGCCGTCGAGATCCGCGACCGCGGGCGAAGGCGGCGTGAATCCGTACGCCTCGAGCGAGACGGGCCAGCCCGGAAGCGACGTTCCGTCCGATCGCAGGCCGAACACCCGGCCGTCCCGCACCATGGCGAAGATCTCGAGCTCGCCGTCGGCGTCCACGTCCGCGAGGACGGGGCTCGAGACCATCTTCGCCGTGAGGGCCACCGGGAAGCCGGGCAGATCGACTCCCGTTCCCGAGATCGCGTAGAGCAGGCTGTCGGTCGCGCCGAACACGACATCGTCACGGCCGTCGCCATCCAGATCCCAGACGGCCGGCGTGGAGCCGGTGCCGGGCTGCCCCGTGGGGCGCGGCCAGCCCGCCACGGGGGTGCCGTCCGCCTCGAACGCGCGCGCGATGCCGTCGTTCGCGAACGTCACGATCTCGAGCGACAGATCGCCGTCCAGATCCGCGGCCACCGGCGCGGAGCGCACGCCGCGGTTCGTGTGGAACACGGGCCAGCCCGGGAGCGGCATCGGCTCGCCGCCCGGCGCGGTCTCGTTCGTGCGCCACGCGTAGACGGAGCCGTCGAGCGACGCGGCGAAGATCTCCTGGTGGCCGTCCCCGTCGACGTCCACCGCGAGCGGCGCGGCGTGAATGCGTTCGCCGGTGGCTCCGAACAGACCATCGGTCGCCGGATTCGAGTCGCCGTCCAGCCATTCCGTGCCGTCGGCGCGGAACGCGTGCACGGCGCCGGCCTCCCACATCGAGCCGAGAATCACCTCGGACGCGCCGAGGCCGTCCAGGTTCGAGACGATCACCGGCGACGGTCCCACCAGCGACGTGATCTGCCGCGGCCAGCCCGGCAACGTGGCGGGCGCCGCGAACGCGACCACCCTTGCGGTGTCCGCGGACGCATGACCGGAGACGTCGATCGGGACCACCGCGAACTCGCGCGACGTTCCGGGCGCGAGCGCCACCTCGGCGAGCGAGGCGCCGGTGCTCAGATGTCCGAGCACGTCGTCGAAACCGCCGTCGCTGCGACGGCCGAGCACGCGGTAGCCCTGCACGTCCGGCGACTCGCTCGGCGTCCACGTGAGAAGGACGCCCGCATCGCGCGGCTCCGACTCGAGTTCGGTGACTCCCGCGGGCGCCGTGCGATCGACGTCGCGTACGAGCACGTGTCCCGTCTCGTCGGTGATCGTGATGCGGAAGCGGGCGGTGTCCGGACCGTTCACCACGAAGCCGTCCGCGAGCGTGGCCGCTGAACCGGGATCGAGCGCCGCTCCCCCGCCGTCGCCGTCGACGACCGTACCCGTGCCGTCGAGCGCGACGAGCGTCGCGGTGATCGCCCCCGTCGCGAGCGACCCGACGTTACGGAGCACCGGCGTGATCGCGTCCCCGTTGCGCTCGAGTCCGAGCCACTCGAGCTCCGGCGAGCTCGCCACGAGCACGAACTCCTCGTCGAAATCGACGGGACCGTTTCCGTGCAGACGCACGCGGAACGTCGCGCCGTCCGAGACGTCCGGTCCGAGTGCCACGCGGAACGGGCCGGTCCAGGCGATCTCGCCGCCGCTCAGCGCGCTGAGCGTCCCGGTCCCCTGCACGACCACGACCTCCGTGTCGGGGCTCGTGAGCTGCACGGTCCATCCGAGCGTCGCGTCGGCGCCGGTGTTGCGCACCGCGAGGAGGAACTCGCGCTCGGTCGGCGTCGAGTCCGGGCTCGGGTCCACGAACTGCCATCCTTCGGCGACCGCGTTCGGGCCGACGGCCGGCACCACCGGCATCCACGCGTGGTACGGCAGTGCGCCCGGGCTCGTCACCGTGAGCTCGACGCCGCCGAGGCTCTCGGGGCGGAAGTCGAACGTCACGGCGCCGGTCGAATCCGTCGTTCCGTAGACGTAGTCCTCGAGGTCCTTCGTGGCACACACGAGTGCGCCGGCGACCGGGAGGCCGGAGCCGGGCTCGCTCACCGTCACGAGAAACGGCGCGCGGCGGAGTGGGATCTGCGCCGGGTGCGCCACATCCAGCGAAACGGGCGCCCCGCGCCAGGAAGCGATCGTGGGCACGCCGAAGTAGGTGCGCGTCAGCAGCATCCGTCGCCACCAGGTCTCGATGCGGAAGCGATCGACGTCCTCGTCGAGGAGATCGCCGCGAACCTCGTTGAACACCTCGGCCGGGCGACCGTGCGCGCTCGTGAACATCTTGTCGAAGAACGCGCGGTTCATCTCGGCGTCGGTCGCGGCGACGGCGTCGCGGGTGTTCGCGAGCACGCCCACGGCGCCGCCGTTCGCGTTGAACAGCAGATGCTCGGCCGAGCTCTCGAAGTCGAACGCGCCCGAGTTGCAGCTCGCGACGTTGAAGAACGACGCGCGGCCCGCCGAGGCGAGGGCGTCCAGGTCGCGATTGAACAGCAGCTCGAGCCCCGGACCGACGGCGAGCGCGTCGTAGGAGCCGTGGCCGACGTGGACGACCCAGCCGGGACCCTGGTCGAGCGCGGCGATCGACGTGGCGGCGTTCTGCCCGCCGTCGACCTCGTAGAGTCCCGTGATCGAGAACGTGCCGGGGAAGCGAGCCGCGAGATCCTGGCAGATCGCCTTGCCGTCGCCGGGAGTGAACAGGTCCTCGCCCAGGAACAGCGCGCGGTCGCCGTGGTCGGAAGCGGCGCCGTCCTCGTACGCCGCGACCTTCGCGAGATACGTGGCCAGCTCGGCGGGATCGGAGGCGGGCACGCGACCGATCACGAGGTCCGGTCGCAGGTCGACGTCGTCGTACACGTGGGGCGCGACCGGCAGACCCTCGGCCGGTCCGAACGTGGTCCAGGTCGTTCCGTCGCCGACGGAGATCCCCGCCGCGGTGGCCACGTAGATCGTGTCGCCGTCGCGGGCGACGGCGTAGGTCTCGTCGCTCGCCAGACCGTCGGCGGCCCCGAGCAACACGTCGCCGCCGGCGGTGCGGTGCAGCAGTCCGAACGGCGTCGCGACCCACACGTCGTCCGCGCCGGGACCGAATGCAAGATCGCGGACGGAGCGGCCGCTCGCGGGCGGCAGCGCTTCGGAGGTCCAGGTCACTCCGTCCCACCAGGAGAGCCCGCCGCTCACGAAGAAGTTGTCGGGATGGCCGGCCCACACGACACCGTCCGGCGCCACGGCGACCGTCTCGATCCAGTTCGAGAGCAGGCCGTCGGCGGTGGTGTACGAGGTGAAAGTGCTGCCGTCGAAGCGCGCGAGTCCCTGCGGCGTGGCGACCCAGACGTCGGCGCCGTCGCGCGCGACGTCCACGACGGAGGTGCCGGGAAGTCCGTCGCTCGTCGTCCAGCGCTCGAACGTGCCGGACGAGAAGCGTACGAGGCCGTCGTTCATCCCGATCCACGCGACGTCGTGCGAAACCGCCTCCACCACGAGCGCCTGCAGTCCCGGGAGCGGGCCGCCGTTTGCAGACCAGGCGGTCCACGCGACACCGTCCCAGCGCGCGACGCCGGCGGCCGAAGCCACCCACACCGTGCCGTCGTCGGCCACGTCGAGCGAGACGATCGCGGAGCTCGCCAGCCCGAGGTCCGCCCAGGCGCTGAACGTGCCCGCCGCCAGCGCGGCCGGACCGAACGACGTCGCGGACCAGGCCGCTCCGTCCGTCGCGACGGCGATGTCGACCACCAGTCCGTCGAAGGCGGCGAGCCCGAGCGGCTCGCCGAAGTTCGCGTCGCCGTCTTCGTTCCAGTCGCGATCGAGGCACGCGTAGTACAGATCGCTCGCGAGCTCGATGTCCTGCCACTCCACGTAGCGCGGCGGAAGCACGTCCGCATCGGCGCCCAGAACGGCGTAGCGCGCGCCCCAGAGATCGTGGGCCGCGCGCAGGAAGTTCCGGGTGCGGGCCGGCCGATCCACGCCCGGGTAGTTCGCGTCGATCCAGTCGACCGTGCGGACGACGGTGGGAATGCCGCGGCGCGTCTCGCGGTCCGCGAACGTGGCGAACTCGGCCTCGAGCGCGGTGCTCGTGACGATCACCTGGTCGATCGCGGATCCGTCGAGCGAGGGCGCGTCGGCGGGGAGGAAACGTCGATCGACGACGTTGCGGTGGCGCAGCCGCACCGGCTGCCGCAGCGGCGAACCGGTCGACGCGGGGAGCCCGGAGACGTCGCGCGGGAGGAGCGCGGCGCGGCGAAGGGCGAGTGCGTCGGCAGGGTCGAGTGCGTCGGTCGCGCGTACGGGCTCACGCGCGGCCGACGCCGAGGTCGGAACCACGAGGGAGGCCAGCACGAGGATGCGGACAAGCTGCGAAGGCTGGATGCGCACGACCGATGATGCGGGGCGAGGTGCTCGGGCTCGGATGCGTCTTGATTGTCGGAACGAGCGTACCAGCGATGGATGCAAGATGCAATAGCATGGCAGATTCCTAGCCAGTAGCTTTGTGGCCGATCCTGGGACATCCTGGCGCGCACCGGCCGCCGGGTGTCAAGGAACCCCAGTGTTTCCAAGGTTCGAGCGCGCGAACGCCGCGGCGGCCGAAAAATTGTCACCGAGGGTTCAGCGATCTCTAGCGTCCCGCTTCGGACCGAGCGGCCGGACTCGCGAGACTACAGCCGCGCCAGCCCTTCTCGCGCGATCGGGGGTGCATCCTCGCGCGGGCCGAAGGCCCGCCCCATCGCCACGACGCGCACGTCGAGCGCGGGCGCCACCGAGGTCAACGCGCGCAGGCAATCCGCGGACGTGGATCCGGTGGTCACGAGGTCGTCCACGAGCAGGAGGCTCCCCTCCCGCGCGGGGTCGAGACCGGGCCCGGCCCGGAATGCGCCCCGCACCCGGCCCGCCCGCTCCGTGCGGGATGTCCCGGCGATGGCCTTCCCTCCCCGCACCCGCACGAGCGCATCGACGATCAGCGGCGCCTCCAGCCGCGCGGCGAGCTCCCGCCCGAAGATCTCGGCCTGGTTGAATCCTCGCTCCCTTTGCTTGTCCGGTGCGAGCGGCACCGGGACGATCGGGGTCCCCCGCGGGAGCCAGGACTCCACCCGCCGCGCCGCCGTTCGAGCCAGGCGCATGAGCACCGGGCGCTGACGCCGGTACTTCCCCGCCGCGAGCGCGTCCAGGAAGAACGAATCCACCGCGAACGCCGCGAGCACCCCCTGCCCGTCGTGGCGGCCGAGCGGCCGCAGGCCGGCCCAGCACGCGTCGCAGAAACGGGTCGCGGCGGCCTCCGCGCGCGCCTCGCACCGGGCGCACACGGGTGGCCACAACCAGTCCAGCGCGGCCGTGGCGTGGGCGATGAGCGGCGTGAGCTCCATCGCCGAGGTCTACCCGCGAACCGAAACCGGACCATCCACCCCGTGGCCATCGGGTCGCGGCTGGAGGCCAAACACCGGGTGCGAACTCCAACGGAGCGGTTAGAATGCGGGTCGTGAGTGGCCGGGTCCGGGAGGGGTGGGGCGAGTGGCACGAATCGAACGAATCGTACTCGTTCTCGTGATCGCGGTGACCGTCGCGATCATCGTGTCGGGCGACCCGCTGCCGATGTACGACGTCTCCTCGCACCTCGCGACGACCGTGGTGCTCGACGGACTCCACCGCGGCGATCCGTTCTTCACCGAGCGGTACGAGATCCTTCCGATCGCGGTGCCGTACTGGCTCACGACCGCGCTGCACTGGCCGCTCACCCTCGTGTTCGGCCCCTGGCTCGCGATGAGGCTGCTCGTGGCGACGTTCGCCGTGGCGCTGCCGCTCGGCTGGCTCGTGCTCGCGCGGCG
>JAGQIB010000523.1 GCA_020431545.1 Gemmatimonadota bacterium | reverse complement strand
GGCAACGTCTCGCTCGGGTTCGGAATCAAGATGCCGACCGGCGACTCGGACGTGCAGGACACGTTCCACAAGCTGGACTCGAACGGCCAGGACTCCACGATCGTGAAGGCGGTCGACCAGTCGATCCAGCTCGGCGACGGCGGCTGGGGCTTCGCCCTCTCGACCGAAGGCTACCGGTCGCTGTTCGATCGCACGGCGCTCTACTTCAACGGGTTCTATCTGATCAATCCCAAGGAGACGAACGACGTTCCGTATTCCGTGGCGGACCAGTACGCCGCGCGGCTCGGAATGTCCTACGCCCTGTTCCCGCAGCACGGCCTCTCCGCGAGCCTCGGCGGCCGCTGGGAAGGCATCCCGAGCGAAGACCTGATCGGTGGCAGCGAGGGACGGCGGCGCCCCGGCTACATCGTGTCGATCGAGCCCGGTCTCACGTACAGCCACAGCAACCTGACGTTCACGATGAACGTCCCCGTGGCGCTGTACCGCAACCGGACGCAGAGCGTCTCGGACAAGGAGCGCACCGCCCTGACCGGCGAGTGGGTGCAGGGAGACGCGGCGTTCGCGGACTACCTCATCAACTTCTCGATCTCCGCGCAGTTCGGCGGCGGCGCGCACCACATGATGGGACCGATGGACGACTCCTTCGACGGCTAAGCGGGCGGAGAGGAGTCGAGCAGGGCCCCGTCGGCAACGTGCCGGCGGGGCCTTCGCTTGGGGGGCTGTGAGAAACCGGCCGCCGGTTCGTTGACCGGACGAACCCGAGCCAGGAGACCCCCGTGCCAACGTTCCGATTCCGCGACATCGCGGTCGCATCGAGCCCGGCCGCGCTGATCTTCGCGCTCGTCGCGACCGCGGGAGCCCACCCGCGCATCGACAGCTTCGAGTACCGCCCGTTCGTTCTGACGGCCGCGCTCCCCGCCGTCTCCCAGAACATCGACCAGCCCGGGCACATGCTCGGCAAGAACCGGTACGCCCGCATCGGCTCCACGTCCGGGGCGCCGATCTCCGCGACGCTCGCCGTGTCGCACGTCAGCGACGACGGCCCGAGGATCGACCACGAGGCCGGCACGTACTTCAACACGAGCTACGAGTTCAATGCGGACCCGGTCGATCTGACGGAAGGCGGGACGTACGTCGCGATCTCGATCACCGTGGAGGTGGAGGGAGAGACGACTCCGGGCGACCCGTTCCTGCACGTCCAGATCCGGGACACCGACGGTCGGACCGAGACGGTCACCGAGCCGATTCCGACCTCGGGGACCTACCGGGTCTACTTCAGCGAGTTCACGTCGGCGGCCGTCGATCGGGTCGAGGATCTCCTGATCCGCAGCCGCACGAACTCCCACACCGTCGACGTTCAGATTCTCGACATCACCCGCTCGCGCCTCTTCGCCATCGACCTCGGCTACCGGATCCAGGACTCCCACCCGCACTGGATCGACTGGCTCGGACTCGGGTTCTTCCAGCGCGGCGCGGCCGAGTCGCACGGTGTTCGCATCGAGCTCGCGGAATCCACGGAGTCGGAGCTCACGCTCGTCTCCGCCGGCGCCGGTGGAGACGAACCCGCCGCTCGCGCGCGTGCCCAGTGGCCGGAGTCGACGCCGTTCGACGGCTGCACGTTCGCATGGGACGTCTCGTACTCGGATGGCACCGACGGGACGAAGCTCCGCCACCTCCCGGTTCCGGACGTGACGGAGCGTTCCCTCGCCACCACCTACGTCCTGGATCTCGAGCCCCCGGGCGAGGATCCGAGGAGCTCCCTCCAGACCTAGCTGCTCGACATTCCCGAGGAACAGAACGCGCGGATCGAAACCGCCTGGGTCGAGCCCTGGGCAGGGGATCCGAGCCGCGGCTTCCGGATCGTTTGCCGGATCGATCCGGCCGAGACGGCGCTCGATTCTCAGGTGCCCCTGATGACGGTCGAGCTCGACGGCGATCGCGGGGACTTCATGCCGCTCGCGACCGACGTCTCGAACCGGGGGCGGCCCGCGGGACACGCCTCCCCCGCCCTGCGCGCCGCCCCGAGCGTCACGTCGGCGGGGGCGGAACTTCGCCTGGATCGGCCGGACCGGCTCCCCGGGCGGGTCGACCTGTTCGACGTCTCGGGACGCCGCATCCGTGCACTCCCGTGGCCGCAGGGCGCCACGTCGGTGCGCTGGGACGGTCGCGACGCGGGCGGCATCCGTGTGGGCCCGGGGGTCTACTGGGCCCGGACCGACCACGGAGCGGCG
>JAGQIB010000522.1:3366-7261 GCA_020431545.1 Gemmatimonadota bacterium | reverse complement strand
AGATCGCGCGCGGGTTCGAGTGCGACGCGATCACCGCGCCTTCTCCGAGATCGAGGGCTTCGAAGAAGGACTCCTCCGCCGCGTGCGAGAGGTCGAGGATCAGGTCGTTCTCGAAGATCGCGGGGACGAGCTCGCGCCCGGCCGACGTGAGCGGTCCCGGCTCGCCGGTGCCACCGGAGTAGCGGGTGCCGCGCCAGGCGAGCCCCACGATCCGCAGGCCTGCCTCGAACCACTCGGGGAGTTCCTCCGGCGTGCGGATCGGATCGGCGCCTTCCATCAACGGGACGCACCCGATCTCGCCGACCGCATCGCCGTCCCAGGTCTTCAGAACGCGCGCGAGGTCGGCCCGGTTGCCCACGAGCGTGAAGCCGCTCTCCGGGTCGTCGTGCAGCTCGCGGTAGTGGTCGAGCTGCAGGCGGCCGAAGCGGTGCGCTTCCTGGGGCGTCTCGTAGGTCACGCGCGCCGGATCCCCGGGCTGGAATCCGGTGCGCTTCGGCGCCAGGAAGATCGTGGGAAACACCATGGCCACACGCCCCCGCCTCATCTCGTCGCGCCCCACCATGCAGCGGCCGCGGTAGAGCTCGTTCGCGAGGTCCCCCTCCCGGCGGCGCGTCTCGAGCGCAGAGCGGCGCGGGTCCCGGCCGAAGCAGATCCAGTTGAAGGCGAGGTCCAGGTGGCCGTCGACGAGGACCGACACGGGCGCTCCGGGTTGCGGGGAAAGGAGTTACGAGGTCGGCGCAGTGTAGCGTCGGCCGACGCTGCCGTCGACGGGCCACGGGAGACCCCGCGTTCGACGGATCCGTCGGTTTGACATCGCCTCGCTCGGAGGCTCAAAGTAAACAGGTCCCCTCGGGGGCCGTCCCCACACCTCCAGCGGGAGCGGTTCTCATGCGCCCGTCGTTCGTCGTGTCTTGCAGGTTCGGCTTCGCCGTCCTTGCCTTTCTCGTTTCGCTTCTTCCGAGTGCCGAGTCGCAGGCCGCATCCATCCCCGATCCGGAAGCGCTCGCCCTCGAGTTCTCCGGCGAGCTGCTCGCACCACCCGCGCTCGTCGCGGAGATCGAGCAGGACCTCGCGCTCGTGCGCGCGAGCAACACGGTCCTGGAAGAGGTCACCGTCTCACTGGACTGGGTACCCGGTCAGGTGATCGTGGGCCTTTCTTCCTCGGCCTTCGCGGAGTTCCAGAACGGCACGTTCCTCGGTTTCGACGCCCTGAACGCCCAGTACGGGCCCGTGGTGATGGGCGCCAATTCCTTCACCGAGACGGTTCACTTCGACTTCGAGGCAGACTACCACCCGGATGTGCTCGCGATGCTGTACGGCGCCGTGGCAGGCGCGGCCTACGCCGAGCCGAGCTACGTCAACTTCGCGGGCGTCGAGCGCCCCGACATCGTCATGGAGGATCAACACGTGTACCGCTTCGAGTACGCGTGGCTTTGTGACGAGTTCACTTGCTTCAATCTCTACTACTGGACCTACGAAGTCCTGCCGAACGGCGACCTCGTCGTGATCGATCAGGGCGGCGATCCGCCGCCGGGGGTGGACGCTCCCGTTCCGTCCGGAGCCGGGGCGGAGCTCGCGATCCAGGCGTCGCCGAATCCCGCACGCGGCGCGATTCGACTCTCGCTGAGCGGGACGGTAGCGCACGAGTCGGTGTTCTCGATCTACGACGTCCAGGGGCGGCTCGTGCGCCGACTCGCGTCCACCCACGCGACCGCATTGTCGCCGACCGCGACCTGGGACGGTCGGAACGAGGCGGGACGCTTCGTCCCCGCCGGCGCCTACTTCGTGCGGGCGACCGCGGGCGAGCGCGTGGCCACCGAACGGCTCGTCCGGATCCGGTAGAGACCGCCCACCGCCCGGCGGGTCCGTTTCACCCGCCGGGCGGTTGACTCCGTCGATCCGTTTTCGTCACAATAGAGGTCCGCTCGGGTTGCTGCCCCGCCCCCGATGGAGTCCCTCCGATGCGGAACCCACTCCTCGTCACGCTGTGCGTGGGGGTCTCGTTCGTCTCGCCCGCGTTCGCCGGTTCCTGGCGTCCGCTGCCCGCGACCGACCGAGCGATCAACGCCCGCGCCGCCGCCCAGTCTCCCGTCTCCGCGCAGAACTTCTTCGCCTGGTCGGGGCTCGCCTACCGCTCGACCGACGCCGGAACCTCGTGGACGTACGTCGGCGCCCGCTTCGAAGGGCTCGACGTGGCACCCACGCTCGAACAGTTGCAATTCGACTCCACGGAGCCGGCCACGCTCTGGGCGATCGCGGAAGGAATCGTCTATCGCTCGTCGGACTTCGCCGCCACGTGGACGCGCTGGGGCACCTCCGTCCCGTCCGGCGACGTCTCCGCCTTCGAGCCCGAAGGCGGCACGAGCTCCGTGGCCTGGATCGCGCTCTCTTCCGGCGACACCGGCCTCTGGCGCACCACCGACGCGGGCGCCACGTGGCAACGTCGCGATCCGGCGGGCACGCCGGTCGCCGTGCGCTCCTTTGCGCGACGACCGACCAACGGCGCCACGATCGTCGCGTCGCGCCCGGACGGCGTGTACCGCACGACCGACGCGGGGGCGTCGTGGGTGCGGACCCGCGAGTCCGGCGAGGTCCAGACGCTCCGGTGGAGTCGGGACGGCAGCTGGGTCGGCACGCGCGAGCTGCCCTGGCCGGGAACCTATCTCCATTCCCCGGATGGCGTGACCTGGACGGAGGGCGGCTACCTCAAGGCGGATTCCTGGGTGCCGGGCGACCTCGGTCCCGAGAGCCTTCTCCGGGCATCACTCGACTGGAACACGAACGGATACGGCTACCTCGGGTCCACGCACCGCTCGACGGACGCCGCGGAAACCTGGGCCGACACCGTGCTCGAGACCGGAGCGGGGGCGAACGGTTGGTCCGAAGAACCCCTGATCTCGTGCGCGGACGACGTGACGCTCGCGACGTTCCGCGGCGACGCCTGGGCGCCCGCCTCGATGTACTTCGGTCCGCCGTCCGGGTTGTTCCGCTCGACGGACGCCGGAGCGTCGTGGCTCGAGGTGATGGCGGGGATGCACGAGGCGCCGGTGTTCGCGATGACGGCGACCGCCACGGGGCGGATCTGGCGCCTGCGCGGCCCGGGAATCGAGACGTCGACCGATGCCGGCGCGTCCTGGGAGATGCTGCCCTGGCACTACGAGCTGGGACTGTGGAGCTACACGGAGTCGCGCGCGGGCGCGGACGACCTGCTCGTGGGCTACGCCGGCAACTATTACCCCGACGGCCAGTACACGCTGTCGCGCACCACGGACGCGGGCGCCTCCTGGATCCCGGGAAGCACGCCGACCGACCGACCGGCCGGTCTCGAGCTCGGCAATCGCAACACGATCGCGTACGGTCACGGCTCCGGCGAGACGATCTACGTCTGGGCGCACGTCGTGGACGCAGGGATCGGCATGGCGCCGCTCTTTCGGAGCGACGACGGCAACGCCTCGTACACGATGATCCTGCCGGAAATGCTGCTCCCGGTGGACGCGGTGATCACTCCGGAGAGCGACGCGCACGTGTTCGCGGCCCTGCCCGGCGCGGACCCGGTGCGATTGTCTACCGACGCCGGCCTGACCTGGGCGCCGCGCTCGAACGGGCTGCCTCCGGGCACCGTCCGTCGCCTGCTGATGAATCCGAGCGACGGCGATCATCTGCTCGTGGTCTTCGCGACGGGCATTCCGTACGAGTCGATCGACGGCGGCGAGCACTGGACCGCGTTCCGTCCCGAGACGAATCCGTGGCGCGGCGGCACGCGGGAGGAGGCGCCGTTCCCGGCGCTCGCGGAGCTCCGCGGACGGACGATCGTGGATGCCGACTGGGAGGTCGAGGGTTCCGCGCGACGTCTGTTCCTGCTCACCGACGCGGGCGTCTGGATCTCCGATCGCGG
>JAGQIB010000522.1:0-3324 GCA_020431545.1 Gemmatimonadota bacterium | reverse complement strand
CGCGCGAACGAGCTGCTGTTCGTGTACCACGACGACCTCGGAGTGATGGCGCTCGACCTGCCGGCCCTCGGCGGCGGACAGGCGCCGCGTGGCGCCGCCACGACACTCGCGACCCTCGCGACCGGCGGCGCGCTGCAGCTCTCGCCCAATCCGTTCCGCGGAGACGTGACGTTCCGGTTCGAGACGTCGCGCGCGTCGCACGCGCGCCTCGACGTCTTCGACCTCGCCGGCCGTCGCGTGACGACGCTCGTCGACCGGCGACTCGTCGCCGGCCCGCAGACGCTCACCTGGTCCGGACGCGACCGGACCGGCGCCGCGGTCGCTCCGGGCGTCTACTTCGTGCGCCTGACGCGCGACGGTTCCTCCGAGACCGAACGCATCGTCCGGCTCCGCTGATCCCGGGGTCGGGTCGAGATCCGGCCCGACCCGTGTATCAAACCGCCGCCTCCCGGCCCCCTCCTCCCGGATCTCTGTCCGTACCCCGGAGGCGGTGTTGGCCCCAGATCGCGATCCCCCCTGGCCCCGACGGGTTCCGGACCCCCTTGGTCATTCCTGGGCGGTTCCCGTAGGATCGTCGACCATCTTCGTTCGCCCGCCGGATTCGGACCGAGAGGAGAGGTTCGCTCGCATCTTGGCCGCCGCCGATCGCTTCTCCGACGCCGACCTGCTCGGCCGATGCGGCGCCGGGGACGAGGACGCCTGGCGTCTCCTCGTCCGCCGGTACCAGAATCTCGTGTACTCCACCGCGCGCGAGGTCGGCCTGGACGGAGACGAAGCCGCCGACGTGTTCCAGGAAGTCTGGCTCGAGCTGCAACGTTCGATCCCCCGCATCCGCCACCCGGAGGCGATTCCGCGCTGGCTGATCGTGGCCACACGACGCCTCTCGTACAAGGTCGCCACCCGCCGCCGACGTCTCGTCCCCGGAATCTCCCGCGACCTCGTGGATCCCGGTACCTTGCCCGACGCGGAGATCGAGGCGAAGACCGCCCGCGCGCGGATCGAGGCCGCCCTCTCCCGGCTCGACGGCAAGTGCGCGCGACTGCTGCGACTGCTGTTCCTGGATCCCGCGAATCCGGCGTACGAGGAGATCTCGCGGCGAACCGGACTCGCGATCGGCTCGATCGGTCCCATTCGCTCCCGCTGTCTCAATCGGCTGCGCAAGATCCTCGAGGAGAACTCATGACGCCCGCGCATCGACATCCCGCCCCGGACGCCTGGCGCCGCTGGGTGGAGGATCCTTCTGCTCCGGAAGCCGCGGAGCTCGAAGCGCACCTCGCGCGCTGCGAGAGCTGCCGCGCGCTCGTCGACGGGCTGCGGCTCGCGGCTCCGGCGCGGCGAGTCGCGCACTGGGAGGAGGCCCCCGAGGATCTCGTGCGCGCGGTGTTCGCCCGCACCGCGGAACGCGCGCCGGCCCGTCCGGCCCGCACGCGCCCCGTCCCGTACGAGCCGCTCGACATCCGCGGCGCCGCGATCGCGGGAGACACGGGTACGCGCATCGCGTCGCGTTCGCTGGAGGGCGGCGAGATCGGCGTGTTCGTCACGCCGCCGGCGGCCGAGGGCACGTGGAAGATCCGGGGCAAGGTCTGGCTGCGCGACGAAGCGCTCGCGGACACCGAGCTCCGCCTCGTGCTGGCGCAGGGGGAGCACGTGCTCGCGTCCACCACCACCCGATCCGGTCAGGACTTCGTGCTGGAGGAGGTGCTCGCCCCGGGCTGGCAGCTCGAGCTGCACCTGCCCACGGGCGACGTCTGGACGCTCGAGGATCCGGAAGGCGAATGAGCGCGGACCCGCGCGCCGCGATCGAGCGCCTGCTCGCGCAACCGGCAACGCCCGACGCACTCGCGACGTGGGCGGCGCGGGAAAGTCCGGAACTCGCATCTCCCTACGAATCCCTTTATCGCGTGGTCATGGCGTCCTGGACGCTGGCGCCCGGCCGCGCGCTCGCGGCCGCTCGTCACGCGATCGCGGGAGCGAACGTGTCCGCCCTCGCTCCCGGCGACGCGGGCTTCCTCCACCACCTGGACGCGAACACGCGACTGGCCACCGGTCACGCCGCGGAGGCGCTCGCGCCGTACCGCCTCGCCTGGGACGCGTTCCGGCTCGCGAAGCTTCCGGAGGAAGCGGGACGCGTCGCCGTGGGCTGGTCGTTCGCGTGCGCGACCACGGGCAACGCGACGGAGGCGGCGCGCGTGGTGGCGCGCGGGCGACGGGTGTTGCCCGCGAGCGACGTCGTGGGCCGGGCGCGCCTCGCGAACAACCTCGGCACCGCGTGGCATCTGAGCGGGCGTCTCGAGCGCGCGCGACCGGAGTACCACGCCGCGGAGCGGACGTTCCGTCGCGCGAAGGAACCCGCGATGGCGGCGGCCTGTCGCTACAACTCCGGACTCGTGGAGACGCTCGAGGGCCGGTACGCCGCCGCGCGCAAGGATCTGGAGGCGGCGCGCTCGATGTTCCGGCGACTCGGAGTGGCGCTGCATGCGTCGTACGCAGACGTCGGACTCGCCGAACTCGATCTCCACCAGGGCCGGTGGGATCGGGGCGTGGAGTCGATCCGCACCCTGCGCGATCGGTTCCGGGAGCTCGGCGACGAGCGAGCGATCGCGTGGCTGCAGCGCGAGCTCGCGCGGCTCTTCACCACGATCGGAGCGCGTGCGGCCGCCGCTCCCGAGGCGCGCGCCGCCCGCCGATCGTTCGCGCGACTCGGTCTCGCGCCGGAAGCGGCAAACGTCGCGTTCCTCGAGGGGCGACTCGCCCTGGAGACGGGGGCGCTGTCCGACGCGTTCACGCGACTCCGCGAGGCCGAGGCGCACTGGGATCGCGCCGGCAACGTCCGGGCGAGGGCCCGAGCCGGAGTCGAGATCGCGCGCGTCCGTCTCGCGGCCGGACACCCCGGCGCTGCGCTCGAAGCGCTCGCGGGGCCGCGACGTATCCTCACCCGCCTCGATCCCCGCGGCGACGGCGCGATCGCGCGCGGCGTGGCCGCCCGCTGCCTCCTCGCCGAAGGGCGCGCCCGACGCGCGCTCGCTCTCGCGCGGGAGGCCTACGCCGCAGCCCGACGTCACCCGGCGAACCTGGAGCGACCGCGCCTGGCGATCCTCGTGGCCGATGCGGCGGGGCGGGCCGGAGACTCGCCCGGCGCCGTGCGGTGGGCGCGACGCGCGGTTCGCGACCTCGAGACGCTGCTCACACGGTTCGGGCAGCGCCACCTGCGCGCACTGATCGGCGACGCCCGCGAGCCCGTGTACTCCACCGCGGTGGACCTCGTGCTCGAACACGGCGGACCGCGCGCGGCGACCCGCGCGGTGGACCTGCTGGCGCAGGCGC
>JAGQIB010000521.1 GCA_020431545.1 Gemmatimonadota bacterium | reverse complement strand
CGTCCTCTGGGCGGGTCTGATCGCCCTCGCGTTCCCCGTACCCGCCCGCGCCTTCAACTCCTACCCGATCGGCGCCTACCACGACCGGATCACGAAGGAGGCCGCCGCCCCGGCCGGCTTCTCCCGGCCGGCTCTGCGCGCGCTGCAGAAGGCGGTCCGCGCCCCGGACTGGGACGAGACCCGCAAGTGGTATCCGCTCCGTCCGAACGGGAACTACCGCCCCGAGCACCACTTCGATCGCCCGCGCGACCTGTCGAGCTCGGAGGCGTTCGTTCGCGGCGCCGCCTACGCCCGCGAGCAGCTCGCGATCGCCATCGATCTCGCTCGGGCCGACGACCCCGCGGGCGCGATCGCCGCCCTCGGCCGCGCGCTTCACGCCGCCCAGGACCTCTCGTCCCATTCGAATCTGGTCCGGCTGCCGCCCCCGGAGCGCCAGGCCTGCGAGGCCGCGTTCTGGAGCGGTGCCCCTCCCCCGGCGACCCTGACTCTCACGGGCTACGACGCCACGGCCGAGGATCCGGAGCGCCCCCCCGGCGACGACTACCCCCACGCCCGGTACGCGAAGGACTCCCCCCGCAAGAACGACGAGTCCTCGACCGAGCTCGACGGCGACCGGACCGCGTTCGAGCTCGCGTACGCGGAGGCCGTCGCGCGATCCCGCGCGGTCCTCGACCGGTTCCTCGGGGCGATCCCGGAGGCGGCGCGCCACGAGCTCGGAATCCGCTGAGGAGCCTCCGCCCGTCTCCCCGCCGGCGCGCCCAAGCGAGTCGCCACCGTGCCCGGCGCTCGGGATTCCCAGACACTCCCCTCGTTGGTTAGGATGAACGGATCGCGAGAACGAAGGCGGGCTGCCGACACCGCGCGCCGCGACCGGACTCCCGGTCGCGGATCTCCGCGATCCACTTCTGGCAAGGAGCCCCGGAGAAGATGTCCGTCGACCGCCGAGACCTGATCGCCCAGTGGGCATTCGACACGCGCTCCGTCCTCGGGAGATTCCACGTGTGGCTCGAGGACGTCGAGGAGGGCTGGCTGCGCGGCCGCCCCGACAACGGCGTGTCGTTCGTGGGCAAAGCACTCGAGAAGTCCTTCGTGATGTCGGCGGCGGTCACCGCACTCGGCACGAAGTTGTTCGGTCGGTACGGCGAGGCGAACGGCGGGGACAAGAAGCTCGTCAACCGCGTGAAGAAGGACGCGGACGCGATCTCCGCCTACGCGATGAGCGAGGCGTTGTGGCACATCGGCCGCAACCTGCCCGAGAACCACGCGATCATGATCAGCCTCGGCGAAGGGCTCATGCCGAAAGCGGGCGAGACCCCGGAGATGGGCGCGAATCCGCTGCTCGGGTTCGGGCGCGTGTACGCGCGCCCCGAGGTCGCGACGTTCGTGACGCATCGCGTGCGGGATCTGATCAACCGTCCGGGCTACGGCTGGGAGCGATTCTGGGACGACATCAAGGCCGCCGGGATCACGATCTGGGGCGCGGCGGTCGACACGCTGGAGAACACGTCGCGTTTCGCGAAGGGCAGCGCCACCGGTCCGATGTGCGTGTTCCACGTGTTCGATCAGCCGCTGAACGTGGCCCTGCCGTACGAAGGCTACATGGGCTCGCTGTGCGTGCCGAACGACGTCGTCCGCGCCGCCACACGTCGCTCGGTTCTCGTGGACTACCTCACCCCGCGCGCGAAGATCCTGGAAGCGATCCGCGACGCCTACCCGGACATCCCGCCCGCCAACGTTCACGTGTTCACGCTCGCGGGCCCATCGCGCGAGGCGCGCCTCCGCGATCTCTGGGACGAGTGGCGCGAGCTCGGCGTCCACGTGATCGAGGACGGGTGGATGCTCCCCGCCGGCCTCGCCGCGTTCACCGAGTCCGGCACCTACGCGCCGACGTACAGCGTGGGCACGTTCGAGAACGGCAGCGGTGAACGTCACGTCGTAATCACCGACGGCTACGCCGCGTCCGCCGAGGCGATCCAGGCCGCGAGCCTCGACCCGATGCGCGGTCAGCACACGTCGCTGTGCGTGTTCTCATCCCGCTTCGAGGCGAGCGAGCGACGCGAGCGACACGTGATGCAGCTCGATCCCGCCGCCGACGACTTCGCCACCCGCCTCGCGGAGACGCTCGGGCATCCGGTCGGGGATGCGGACGTCGCGGACTACCGCGAGATGATCCACGTCGCCGCCGCCGCCGGCATGCCGCTCGACAAGCCGGCCTTCGACGTCAGCGATCTCTTCCCGCGCAAGAAGTGGCAGGGACTGGCGGTCGCCGGCTTCATGCTGCCGGATCCGTACACCGGCGCGGCCGGCGTGGAGGATCTCGGGAACGGCGTGTACCGGGTGACCGTGCGCGCGGTCAGCGAGCAGCGCACACGCGAGGTGCGGGTCACGCTGCGGCTCATGGAGACATTCGAGGAATCACGCCGCGTGTTCTCCCCGCTGCTCGATCGACTGTACGCGGGCGAGAGCTACCGCAACCGCGCCGTCAAGGTCTCCGACTCCGGGCGCATCCGGAACGAGCTCATGACCTGGTGCTCCTCGGCCCTGGAGCACTACGGCGACAACGGCATGCGCGTGCACCTCGATCAGATCGACGAGTCCGTGCTGCCCGCCGACAAGCGCGAGTTCATCCGCGAGGTGCTGCACTGGTACAAGACCGCGCACCCGCTCTGGTTCCAGTGGCTGGAGATCGCGTAACGGGCTCGGGTCATCGGTCGGCGGCGACGTCTCCCGCCACCCGCCGCCACGGAAGCGTCCCGTCGGGGCGAGCCCAGTCGAGACGCTCGATCGCGCCGTCCGGTCCGGAGACGACTTCGACGTTCGCGTAGTCCTGGGGCGAGAAGAACGTCGTCGGGCCCGTGGGGAGCAGCAGCCATTGCCCGAACCACAAGCGGTCGCCGTCCACGCGGATGTCGTGCGCCTGGTCGCGGTCGTTGCGGTAGGTGCCTTCCACGCGCCGCATCAGCTCCGGATCGGGCTTCGCGAACGCCACGTTGGGCCGCGCGGGCGTGGCCACGTCCTTGCCGTCGATCAGGTCCGCGAGATCCCGGGACAGCGCATCCGTGGCGCCGGACACGAGATTGCCCACGAAGATCGCCTCCGTGTC
>JAGQIB010000520.1 GCA_020431545.1 Gemmatimonadota bacterium | reverse complement strand
CCTTGTTCCGCTGGAGGTGCCCGATGAGGTGCCACTCGGCGCCCTCCACCCCCGCCTCGATCTTGGGCGCCGCGTCCTGGACCCGGCTCTCCCCCAGCAGACGCGCCCCGGCGGCCACCGCCTCTCGGATCGCCGGCAGGGCCGAGTACTTGGTCACGGCGCAGATCCGGATCTCCTCGGGAGCCCGCCCGGCCCGCTCGGCCGCCGCGGCGACCCGCGCGACCACGTCGCGCCAGTTCTCGCCGACCGAGCTCACTCGGCCAGGGCCGCGGCCCTCGGGCGCTCCGTCGCGGCCGCCGGATCGGGGGTCCAGCACTCGCGGCAGCGCGCCTCGTACGCCTCGGCCGCTCCCACCAGGACCCGATCCTCGGTTTCCACCAGACGCTGGGTCCGGTTCGCCGCGCGCCCGCACACGACGCACACGGCCATCGTCTTGGTCACGCTCTCCGCGATCGCCATCAGCTGGGGCACGGGCTCGAACGGGCGCCCGCGGTAGTCCTGATCCAGCCCGGCCACGATCACCCGGCAGCCGCGATTCGCGAGTTCCTCGACCACGTCCACGAGATCAGCGTCCAGGAACTGGGCCTCGTCGATCGCCACGACCTGGGTCTCCGACTGCACGAGCCGCAGGATGTCCTCGGCCGAGTCGATCTCGCAGGAGGGAATGCGCTGACCGCTGTGCGACACGACGTGGTCCCGCGCGTAGCGGTTGTCGACCGCCGGCTTGAACGCCTGCACCTGCTGGCGCGCGATGCGCGCGCGCACGAGGCGACGGATCAGCTCCTCGGACTTTCCGCTGAACATGCTGCCGCAGATGACTTCGATCCGGCCTTCCCGGGCCGGACGGAGGTCCGCGGACAATCGTGAGCCCGGCATCCCCGCCTCCCCTCGTGTTCCGGCCCCGGGGGCCGGTACGCTGGCTTTCGTGGCGTGAGGCAGGCTAATTCCGGCTCCGACGGGTGTCAAGCGAGCCCCCGGACGGCGGTTCCGGCGCGGCCAGAGCCACGGATTCCAGCGCCGTGCGCAGGTCCGCCGGCACCTCCTCCAGCGTGAAATCCTGCACGCGCGTTACCGCCTGCGCGATCACGATGCGCGCCGAGTCCTGGGGCACGCCGCCCCCCTCTCCCGGCACGACCGCGAGGTCGTAGCGCATGCGAAACGCGTGGGTCCGGATCTCCTCGCAGTGCACGCGCACCTGGAGGCGATCGAGGTAGTGCACGCGTCGGAAGAAGCCTCCCTCGATCTTGATCACCGGGAACACGAGCCCGTCGGTCACGTACCGGCGATAGCTCCGGGCACTCCGGTCGGTGACGAAGTCCTCGAGTGCGCAGTGGCAGAAGTGGAGCAGGCGCGGGAAGTACACGATTCCCGCCGCGTCGATGTCGTTGAAGCGGATCGGGAACGTGCTGGCGTACGGCGTGGTCATGAGATGCGCGCCGGCCACTCGGCCGCGGCGCCCCTCGCGTGACGACGCCGGCGACCGGCGACGTCGTGGCCGAGACGCGGACTCAGATCAAGTAGAACAACGGGAACAGGAAGATCCAGATCAGATCCACCAGATGCCAAAACAGACCTCCGAGATCGACCGGCGTGAAGTAGGTCGCATGGTAGCGGCCGAGCAGCGCGCCGACCAGCAGATAGGCGATGAACGCCATCCCTCCGATCACGTGTAAGCCGTGAAGGCCCGTCATCATGAAGTAGATCGCGAAGAAACGGTGAGCGCCCTCCGGCGTTCCCGGAGTCTGCGGTTCCTCGGGAGTCTCCGGTGCGTGGGCGAGCCCGGCCGGCGGATCGGCGGCGTGTGGAATGACCGAGCGATGGACGGTCGATTCCGCGCCCGGATCCACCGGGGGGCCCAGAGCGACTTCGGGCGCTCCCGCGCTCTCGGGGGACGCCACGCTCGCTTGCAGCACCCGCAAGAAGGCGATGACGTCCAGGAGCTTCTCGTCGTCGAGCGTCGGGTTGCCCCCGCGCGGCGGCATCTGGACTCCGGTCGTGTTCTCCGGATCCCACGGCGTTCGACCGACCTTGAGAAACGCGAGCAGGTCCGCATCCGACTTGTCGTGTACGAAGGGGCTCGCCGTCAGGTCGCGGCCGTTCTTCGGCATTCCACGGAGATCGGGCCCGTGGCAGCTCGCGCACGTCTCGTAGGCGATGGCGCGGCCGCGCTCGAGGTTCGCAGGCTTCTCCGCCGGTTCCTCGGGGTGCACGTCGCCGGCCGCCGCGTCCTCGGCGTGCGCGGCGCCGTGCCCCGCCCAGTGAGCGGTCACGTAGGCGGGATCCGGGTGGAACCGGGTGCCCCAGAGCAGGCCGTGCTCGATCTTCGGCCGATACTCGATCGTCTTGATGCCGAGGAAGACGCAGCCGCCGATCAACGTGACCAGCAGGAGTCCCGCCTGACGAAAACGCCAGCCGCGCTGGGCGGCGGAAACGGCGGCCGCCATCGTGAAGCTGCTCGTGATCAGCACCAGCGTGTTGATCATGCCGAGCTTGCGGTCCAAGAGGTGCGATCCCCAGGCGAAGATCTCGGGATGATTGGCCCTGTAGATCGCGTACGCGCAGAACAGGCCGCCGAACATGAGCAGCTCGGTTCCGAGAAACAGCCACATCCCGAGCTTGCCCGAGTCGAACTGCTGAGCAGGAGTCTCGAAATGATGGGCGAGGTGCTGCGGCCAGGAATCGCGATCGTGACTCTCCATCATCCCTCCGATTCGTTACTTCGCGTCCGACCCGGGCGGCGGAGCGACGAGAGGATTCCGCTGATTCGCCTCGCAGAGCTCTTTCCAACCGAGGACCGTGCCTCCGCGGTCGCTTCTCTCTCGTTCGGCCGTCGCACGCTCGCGGAACGCCAGCACGCCCGACCCCATGGGGGTCCGGACATCCGGGCTCCGCAGGTACCAGGCGGTCTCGGCCGCCAGCCAGGCCTCGGTCTCGTGGTCGTGCACCCAGATCCGCGAGCCGGCGGCCGATCCGGTGCTCGGGTGATCGAGCAGGCATCCGAAGTCGTCGAAGATGAGCGGATCCGGGCGCCGGGTGGGCGCCACGACGGCGGAAGCGAAGCGCGGCTCACTCACGATCATGTTGCACGTGGCGCACACCGCCTGCCCGTAGGCCACGGTGGGCGGCGCATCCGCGTCGCGCGCGCAGGCGCCCAGTCCGAGCGAGGCGGCCCAGGCCAGCGCGACGGATCCGGGGGTCGCAGCGCGCGACCGGCGTCCCTCGCCCCTCAAGGAGATCCTCGCTTACCGAAGACGATTCCGGCCGTCCCGAGCGGCACGAGCACCCAGGCGGCGAGCGCGCCGGCGAAGAGCCACGGCAGGCGGGGGCCGAACGCCTGGATGGCGTACGTCCCGGCGGGGCCCAAGACGTCGAGGGTCGCGTGCACGGACCCGAGCACGGCCATCTTGAACACCTGCAGCGGATTCAAGACGGCGAGCGCGAACAGGTCGCTCACGTGCAGCCGAAACGCCACCGTGCCCCCCATCAGTCCGAGGTCGCTCAGGAACGCGAGTCCGAGCCAGACGAACAGGGCCACCCCCGTCGCGACCGACGCGCGGCGCGTAAGCACGGAGATGAGGAAGCCGACGCTCAACATCGCGAGCGACAGCACGAACGCGAGCGTGACGAGGACGCCGTAGGCCCTGGGATCCCCCCCCCCCCCCCCGAGCACGGCCGCGGGCCCCCCCATCCCGCAACCGAAGCCCACCGACCCCGCCCGCGGCCCGGCGAGGGCCACCAACCTGCCGGCGGGGACCCCCGCGCGGGTCCCCGGCCG
>JAGQIB010000519.1 GCA_020431545.1 Gemmatimonadota bacterium | reverse complement strand
TGGTACCCAGATTCGAACTGGGGATGGAGGCTTTGCAGGCCTCTGCCTTACCACTTGGCTATACCACCACACACGCGGTGCGTGACGGCAGAGTACCCGCGACTTCGACCTTGGCAAGGTCGCGCTCTACCACTGAGCTATTCCCGCTCGGGGCCTTCCGGGCTTTCGAAAGCCACCCGGGAAGCTTCGCTAGGTTAGAGGGGTCCCGCCCGCCTGTCAAGGTCGCTCGGATCTCGGGCGGACGCGTTTCGGAGGCTAGTCCCGCACGGAGATCGAAGCCGTTCCCTGGCCCTTCACCGCTCCGCCCCCGCCGACGCTGTCGGCCGCCGCCTTCAGGACCTTCGGGTCCAGCGTCAGGAGCGCATGCACCGCCCGCCGGTCGAACTGGCGGCCGGCGCCCGCGCGCAGCGTTTCGAACGCGTCGTTCAGCGACATGGCCTTGCGGTAGCTCCGATCGCTCGTCATCACGTCGAACGCGTTCGCCACGATGAGGATGTGAGTCGTGAGCGGGATGTCGTCCCCGGAGAGCCCGTCGGGATAACCGGAACCGTCGCTCCGCTCGTGGTGGTGCCGGATCATCGGAGCCAGACTCTGCAGGTGCGACACGGCGCGCACGAGCTTCTCGCCGTGCGCGGAGTGCGTTCGCACGTGCTCCAGCTCCTCGTCGTTGAAGCGCCCCTCCTTGCGGAGCACGTGCTCCGGAACGACGATCTTGCCGACGTCGTGGAGCAGCGCCGCGCGCCGGAGCATTCGCGTCGTCTCGAGATCGAGGCGCAGCGAGGCGGCCATCTTCTCGCAGTAGCGAGCCACGCGGGCCGAATGACCGCGCGCATAAGGATCGCGGCTCTCCACCGTCTGCGAGAACAGATGCAGCGCGGCGTCGAGAGCGTCCTCGAGACGCGCCTGCGTGGCCTGCTGCCCGAGCGCCGCCGACGTGAGCGCCGTCAGGTTCGAGACCACGGCCACGTCATCCTCGGTGAAGGACATTGCGTCATTCCGATCGTGCACGATCAGCACGCCGTGCAGCATCTCGCCGTGGAACAGCGGGGCGGCGATCGTCGACGTCGGCACCTCGTCGAGGAAGCCTTCCCACTCGATGCCCTGGGACGCCAGGTCGTCGATCTGGATGGGGCGCCGCTCGCGGGCCGCGAGTCCCGGGATGCCTTCGCCGAGCGGGATGCGCTTCTCGCGAAGGGATTCCGCGCCCTCACCCACCGCGGTCAGCGTGACGAAATCGCCGGCTTCTTCGTCCACTTCCATGACGTAGGCCACGCGACCGTCCACCGACTCCAGCGCTCCGGACACGAGATATTCGAGCAGGCCGCGACTGTTCCGGGACGCCTGGATCGCCTGGGCCACGCGGGTCAGTCCGCCCCGGAGCCGATCCTTCGCGCGCTCCGCCTCCGTGCTCTGATCCTCGAGCTTTCGCGTGATCGATCGGATCGTCTCGCTGATCTTTCCGATCTCGTCCTCGGACGCGTGTCGAATCCGCTCCTCCAGATCCCCGGCGGCGGAGTTTCGCGCCGAATGCAGGATGCCGAGGAACACGTTCGAGAGCTCGCGTCGGATGAAGAAGAAACCGGCGATCGCGGAGGCGATCATGAGCCCGACGATGACGACCGCGACGCCGCCTCCCACGCCGCTCGGGCGGCTCATCAGGTAGACGGACAGAAGAATCGGAACGACGGACATGAGCGCGAAGCCCGTCGACACCATCTTCGAGAAGCTCGGGGACGTACGCGAGGTCTCCGCCTCGTTCCCGTCCCGATCGTGGTCGGCCCGCTGGTTCACGGAGCTCCCTCCAGCTCAGAAGAACACCTCCGTCGTTATCGACGCGGGTCCTCGCCGGATTGAGCCCCGGGCCCAAATCCTTGGGAAAACTAGGGATAGAGCGGCAAGGGATGAACCGAAGCGGCCGGATAGCCCCGCTCGCGGACGATCTCCAGGAAGGCGTGCGCATCGTCCGGCGAGGCGAACTCGCCGACCTCCACGTGGTACTCCCCGGCCTCCTCCTGAACGACCACGGGGACGTCGAATCGATCCCGGGCCACGGAGGCGGTCTCGTCCGCGAGGGCGGCGTCGGAACCGGCGTGGATCTGGATCGTGTAGTGGCGGCCTTCCGCGGGGAGCGGGGCCGTCGTCTCCGTCGCGCCCTCGGGCGGTGGGCTGGGAAACACCGGCGGCGACGGTCGAGGCGCGCACCCCGCCGCCGCGACGAGCGCCGCGCTCACCAAGGACACCATCCCGGATCGCCGCTGGACTCTCATGCCCCAACAATCGGCTCGGACGGGACGCAGCGCAAGCTCAGAGGCGTCGATAGAGCTCGAGCGTGCTGTCCGCGACGCGTTCCCAGTCGTACTCCGCGGCGATCCGCGCCCGCGCCCG
>JAGQIB010000518.1 GCA_020431545.1 Gemmatimonadota bacterium | reverse complement strand
GGCGTCCGGCATGTCGCTGGCCCCCTGACCGCTCTTCCCGGCGGGACCGGTTCCCGCAGTCCGTCGCGTCGAGAGACGTCGTCGGAAAACGGGATCCGTCCTCAACCCTGACAAACTTTGCATCTCGAGCGCCGGGCGTTCCCGGAAGAGCGAGGTACCTTCGACCATGCGAAAGCTACTCGGTCTCGTAGCTCCGATCCTTGTCCTGGGCGCCGCGGGCGCCGCTGATGCCCAGGTCCGGATCAACGAGATTCTCCCGAACCCCGGCTCCGACCACGATGGGGCGGAGTTCATCGAGCTCTACAACGCGGGCGGAGCGTCCGTGAACCTGGCGGGCTGGGTCCTCACCGGCACCGAGTTCAACGGAACTTGCGGTGGCGAGGAGCACTGGCAGTTCCCGGCCGGCGCGTCGATTCCGGCCGGCGGCTACATCGTGGTCGCGAAGGACAACTCCGACATCGCCCCGGAGCCGGACGACGGCTTCCGCCAGCGCTTCGGGTTCAACGCCGACTTCGAGATGTACGATTCCGATCGGACCTACGAGTACGACGATCCGGCGGTGCCGAACCTGAACCTCCTCACGCCGGACGGCTTCGACAACCAGATCGGCCTGATTCCGGGCAGCGGCTACGGCGCGACGTGCGTCGCGTTCAACCAGTACGACGCGCTGTACCTGTACAACGGGACGCCGGGCGCCGGCGGCGTGGTGCAGGACGTGATCGAGTGGCGCGATCCGGTGGCGTGCCCGTCGGACGTCTGCCTCGGCGTGGGCTCGAGTGACAACGACGCGTTCGCGATCCTGCCCGGCACCGGCGAGTCGATCTGCCGCAATGCCACGAGCACGGACACGAACAACAGCGCCGCCGATCTCTTCCTCGGCACGAACACGCCGAAGGCCGCGAACATAGCGAACGCGGGTCCGCTGCTCTCGAACATGACCCTGAGCAACCCGGGTCCGAAGGCCGGTCAGTCGGTGAACGTGTCGATCACGGCCACGGACACGGACGGTATCGGGACGGGCTACGTCGTGTACCGCGTGAACGGAGGGGCTCCGGATTCCTCGGCCATGAGCCTGTCGGGCCCGAACCAGTACACCGGAACGATCCCGACCCAGCTCGACGGCGACAACGTCACGTACTTCGTCCGCATGTACGACGCGGGCAACGCGGCCGGCGTCGGTCGGAGCAAGTACCCGGACTACGGGACGCGCTCGATCCGCTGGGGTACGCAGACCATCTTCTCGATCCAGTTCCACTCGCCGGCTTCCGACACCGGCCAGTCGGTCGAGGTCGGCAAGGCCGTCAACGTGGAAGGCATCGTGACCACGGAGACGGGCCTCTACAACGCCGGTACGTTCACGCTGCAGTCGGGCACGGGCTTCTGGTCCGGCGTGAAGTGCTTCGATCCCACGGCGACGGTGAGCGTGCAGCGCGGCGACAGCGTTCGCGTGTCGGGTACGGTCGAGGAGAACTTCGACGAGACCGAGGTCGTCCTCTTCGGACCGACGCAGGTCCAGGTCCTCTCCAGCGGCAACGCGCTGCCGGCGCCGTTCTCGGCCACCTGCAGCCAGATCACGACGGGTTCGCCGTTCGGCGAGCTGCTCGAGGGCGTCTACACGCGCCTCGACGATCTGCTCGTGACGAATCCGGACGACGGCTTCGGCCAGTGGACCGTCACCGACGCTTCGGGCTCGGCGCTCATCGGCGACGACGCGTTCTATCTCTACTCGCCCACGCTCGGTGACTCGATCGTGGCGGTCGAAGGCGTCACGGCGTGGTCGTTCTCCGAGCGGAAGCTCGAGCCGCGCGACGGCTCGGACATCATCGGTCCGCCGATCATCTCGACGCTGCGCTACGCGCCGATCCCGCCGACGTCCTCCGCGCCGATCAACTTCTCGGCGCTGATCACGGACAACGGCACGATCACGCGGGCGAAGCTCTACTACTCCACGAACAACGGCGCGACGTACGACTCCACGAACCTCGTGCACGGCGGCGGCGACCTCTGGTCCGTCAACCTCGGTCCGTTCGCGAACGGTACGGACGTCGACTACCACGTGGAGGTCACGGACGACACGGGCTTCCCGGCGCGTGAGCCGGCCCTCGGGGACTTCGACCTGTACGTCGGCACGGTGACGATCCAGACGGTCCAGTCCACGGTCACCGCCGGAACGGATGCGTCGGTCTTCGTCAACCAGCCGCGCAACCTCTCGGGCATCGTGACGCAGGCGCCCGGCACGATCGCGGACAACATCTTCGTGATCCAGAACCACTGGACCACGACGCCGGCCTACCGTGGCATCCACGTGTTCTCGGGCGGCAGCCTCGTCGGCCAGGTCGCGGTGGGTGACTCCGTGACGGTTTGCGGCGACGTGACGGAGTACTTCGGGCTCACCGAGCTCCGGATGCATTTCACGGACGCGTACACGAACCACGGTCACGTCGGCTCGCTGCCGGGCTACGAGCTCGTCACGACGGACTTCCCGCCGGACAGCACCGGCGCGCTGCCGCCGGCCGAGCAGTGGGAAGGCGTGCTGATCCAGATGCCGGGCGCGGTCGTCACGAACGCCGCCGCGGGCTTCGGTCAGTTCTTCATCGACAACACGGCGCCGTTCACGGGCCAGGAGACGCTGGTGGACGACGAGGCCCGCATCAGCGGCTTCTCGTACGCTCCCGTGCTCGGCGACTCGGTGACCGTGCGCGGCATCGGGGACTTCACGTTCGGCGAGTACAAGATCGCGCCGCGCAACGACACCGACATCCTGCCGTTCGATCCGGCCGACGCGGTCGGCGTGGACGACCTGCCGGTGGATCTGTCGTTCGCGCTCGGTCAGAGCGTTCCGAACCCGGTCCACGAGGGCCTGGCGCGGATCACGTTCGCCCTGCCGAATGGCGGTGAGGCCCGCCTCCGTGTCTTCGACGTGCGGGGCCGCCTCGTGCGGACGCTCGTGAACGGCGAGATGCCGGCCGGACGTCACACGGTGGCGTGGGACGGCCACAACGACGACGACCGCCAGGTGGCTTCCGGCGTCTACTTCTATCGCCTGCAGGCGGGCGACAAGGAGATGACGCGGAAGATGCTGGTGGTCCGCTAGGGAATCGGGAGGGTGCGGAGCGGTTCGGTGCCGCTCCGCACCGCCCGGAAGGATCCGCTCCGCCGACGCGGAACGGAAGCGGGTCGGAGCTCCCGGCCCGGTCAACGGCGCCGAAGGGCGCGAAACTGCTCTCGGAGGACGAAACTCCCCATGAACAAGGTTACGCTCTCTCTTCTCGCGACGGCTTCGACGTTCGTTTTCGCGGGCGCCGTGTCGGCTCAGGCCGTGAGCCTCAACGAAGTCGTGGCGAACGACACCAGCTCGGACGACATGGAGTTCGTGGAGCTCTGTGGCACCCCCGGCACGGACCTCAGCGGCTACACCCTCGTGGTCATCGAGGGCGAGGGCACGGCGATGGGCACGATCGACGTCGCGCAGGCCCTCAGCGGCGTGATTCCGGCCGACGGCTTCTTCGTCATCGGTGACGCGGCTGTCAGCCCGGACCTGCTGATGTCGGCGAACTGGATCGAGAACGGCGGCGAGACCGTCCTGCTCGTCCAGAACTTCACCGGTTCGCAGGGCATGGACATCGACGCCGAGAACGATTGCGTCGCGGACGGCCCGATCGGCACCGTGGTGGACGCCATCGGCTTCGCCCGTCCGAGCCAGGGCGACTGCGGTTCGTACTACGGCGCGCTCGCGCTGGGTCCGGACACGGGCGACTCCGGCACGGCCGACTTCGACGTGGCCGGTGCGGCCCGCTGCACCGACTGCGACGGCGACTGGGGCATGATCTGCCTCGCCGGCACGGAGCCGGCCACGGATCCGGGCTGCGACACGAACAACGCGTTCAACCCGTACGTGGTCTCCTTCGCCTCGCCGGGTACGCAGAACCTCTGCGGTCCGGTCAGCGTGGAGTCGAGCTCCTGGGGTCA
>JAGQIB010000517.1 GCA_020431545.1 Gemmatimonadota bacterium | reverse complement strand
CCGCGACGTGACGATCCGCATCCCTTCCCGGAACGGATTCGGCGACGCGGAGACCGTGAAGTCGCGACCTACGACGAGAGGGGCGCCGGTGGCCGACGCGTTGAACTGCAGCAGGAGATCGAACCCGGCCGCCGCGTACGCGTGGTGCGATTGCTCCTCGATGTCGTCGTACCAGGCGGACGCCGACGCGTCGGAGTTGAAGTCCACCGTGATGTTGCCGCCCGGAATCGTGCCCTGATGCAGAATCGGCACCTGATCCCCCACGACCCAGTAGTTCTCCGGCACGCCGAGTAGGCTGACATCGCCGTACGCCACCGCGTCTTCGTCGACGAAGTCGTCGCTGTTCGCTCCGCTTGACCAGAGCGATCCCGACACGAGGTAGTTCACCGGAACGAGAAAAGCGAAGGTCAGGTAGAAGCGACTGTTCCCGGAGGCATCCGTGTCCAGGTAGCGGCCGCTCTGCGGATCGCGGAGCGACGTCGCCTCCCCGGAAACGAAGAGGGAGACGTCGATCGTGTGCGACGTGGGCGACACCGAGACGACGGAGTGAATCTCCGCATTCCCGAACGTGCCGAACGCCGGGGCGACGGTCGCCGCCGCGATCGCGGTCGTCCAGTCGGTCAGCGGGTCGTCGTTGGTGGCCAGGTCGAAGTACTCGAGCTCCTGATTCCAGCTATCCACGGATCGAGCGTATGCGGTCAGATCGCGGAGCATCGACGGCGTGTTCAGGGCGACCGCGGGTCGCGGCGCCGTGGTCACCAGCGCCGGCAGGAGAAGCCCCGCCAGGGCGCGCCGAAGCTGCTTCGAGCGATGTTTCATGGAGGTCTCCTCGGAATCAGCGGAGGCGCACGAGCTTCGTGGTGGAGCCCTCGCGACCATCCTCGGCGCGAACGAAGTAGACACCGGCCGGCACCGACTCTCCCCGCGCGGTGGAACCGTCCCAGCGCACCTCTCCGCCGCCGGCCACGTGCGACCAGCGCCGCACGAGCCGGCCGCCCGCATCGAACACCGAGATCGTGCAGGGGCGATCGGTGGGCGGGGCGACGAGTCGCGCCTCGCCTCGGAACGGACTCGGCGACGCGCGCAGGACGAAGTCGCGCCCGAACACGGCGGGCGCGCCCGTGGCCGCGATCGTGAGCTGGATCGTGACGTCGAAGCCCGCCGCCCCGTAGCCGTAGCCCGGTCCCTCGACGTGGTCGTAGTACGCGTTCGCGCCCGCGTGGCTCGAGAGGCCGAGGTCGAAGTCGCCCACGAACTCGCCTTCCCGCACGACATCGACCTGGTCGTCTTCGAAGTGCAGGAACTCCCAGTCGCCGTTCTGCGTGGAGGCGAACTGCGCGTAGGCTCCGCTGTGCCCGTTCCCAGCGGTGTCGCCGTCGCTGGCCCAGAACGTGCCGGACACGAGATAGGCCACCGGAACGAGACTCGTCAGGGAGACACCGAGCCCGGCGTCGCCGTGCGCGCTCGCGTCGTCGAGCCAGTCCCCCGAGCCGGGATCCAGGAAGGCCGTGACTTCCGCGGAGCTGAACGCGTAGGCGTCGATGCGGAACTGCTCCGGGATAGCGATCACGTCGCTTCGCATCTCGGCGAAACCGCGGTTGCCGATCCACGGGGCCGACGCCTGCCGGAGCACCCCGGTCGTCCAGTCGTCCGCGGAATCCAGAAGCTCGGCGGCGGCGGAATCCTGGAACTCCTGGCTCTGGCTGGTCCAGACGTCGTAATCGGCCTCGAGGCGGCGCTCCAGGACCGTGAAGCCGGACAGATCCTGGGCTGGCGCGGGCCCCGCGAGGCCGAGCAGCGGCACCAGACCGGCGACCAGGGAGCGCAGGCGAATCGGGGCGAGCGACATCGAGCACCTCCGGAACAGATCATCCTGCTCCGGAAAGCGTCGATTCCGCCGGGAAACTGTCACAGCCTAGTCGAGGGAGCGGACCTTCTCCTTCTT
>JAGQIB010000516.1 GCA_020431545.1 Gemmatimonadota bacterium | reverse complement strand
TCGAGTCTCGCTCCCCACTCCGCCCAGCTGACCGTGGACGCGCGCGACGCCGCCGGCACGGCCGTCGCCCCAGGCGTCTACTTCGTCCGCCTGTCCACGGAGTCGGGCATTGCCACGCGGCGGGTGACGCTCGTCCGCTAGCCCGGGGAAACCGGTCCGCGGGTCGCGTCCGGATCGCCGGACGCGGCCCGTCGCGGCCGCCGGGGGCGACCATTCTTCACGCCGGCGCCCTTGCCCTCCCCCCGGCGCGTCCCTACGATCCCCCGATGCGATCGAGCCCCGAAGACCTGCGCACGTGCTACGAGCTGCTCCCGTCCGTCTCGCGCACGTTCGCACTGAACATCCGGATCCTGCCCGGCGAGCTCCGGCCCGCGGTCACCGTGGCCTACCTGCTGTTCCGCCTCGCGGACACGTTCGAGGATGCGCCCGGGCTCGCCCCGGAGGAGCGCACGGCCGCGTTCGACGCGTTCCTCGATCGTCTCGACGGCGCCCCGCGGCTCGCCCTGCCCGAAGGAGCGACGGTCCGCCTGCGCGATCGCGTCCCGCCGGCCGAGCTGCGCCTGGTGCGGGACGCGGAACGCGTGTTCCGCTCGTACGAGCAGCTACCGGGCGACACGCGCGCCATCATCGGCTCGCACGTGGCGGAGACCGCGCGGGGCATGGAGCGATTCGCGCGCGAACGCACGCAGTCCGGTCTGCTGCGGCTCGAGACGTGGAAGGATCTGGACGAGTACTGCTACTACGTCGCCGGAACGATCGGCATCATGCTCACGCGCCTGTTCGCGACGCATCGCCCCCGCGTGGCGCGAACCGACGTGCGCAAGCTGACCGCGCTGTCCACGAGCTTCGGGCGCGGCCTCCAGCTCACGAACATCCTCAAGGGAGTCGGCCCCGACCGACGCGAAGGACGCGTGTACCTGCCGGCCGAGGCGCTCGCGCGCCACGCCTCGGGTCCCAGCGAGCTTCTGGAGCGGGAATCCCGCACCGCCGTCGCGGCCGTGGTGCAGGAGATCATCCCGAAGGCGCTGCAGGACCTCGAGGACGCGTTGCGCTACACCACGCTGCTCCCCCGTCGCGAACCGCGTCTGCGATTGTTCTGCCTGTGGCCGCTGTTCGCCGCGGTGCGCACGCTCGGCGTGATCTCGGATCAACCCGGCGTGGTGGACGAGCATGCGCAGCCCAAGATCTCGCGCGCGGACCTGTACCGCGAGATGGCGCTCGCGATCGCGCACGTGGGCTCGAACGGTCGCCTGCGTCGACGTTTCGAGCGATTCCGGCGGGACCTGTTTCCGGCGAGAGCCCGGCGCGAGGTGTGGGCCGGCTCCTGACGTGCCGGAGTTCAGCTGCGAGCGCGTTCCCGCCACGCGCGGATCGACGCGAGAGAGCGGTCGCCCATCATCACGAGATACGCCGCACCGATCATCAACGCATTCTCCACGAGCTTCATCGCGCCGACCTTCGTGCCGCCGTCGGTGTCGAAGCAGCCGCACGAGATGTCGAGGCCGCGGCCGACCGCGACCGCGATCGCCGTGGTGAACACGAGGAGAAGACCGAACGCGAGGACGGACGCTCCGAGGTCCAGCACGCCGAGGATGAGCCCGATTCCCAGCAGCAGCTCCAGGGGCGGCAGCACGAGCGCGAGAACGCGTTCCGCCGCCTCCGGCACGAGGTGGTAGTGCGAGATCGAGCGCGCGAAGCCGTACGGGTCGGCGAGCTTGGGCAGGGCCGCCAGGATGAACACCACGCCGAGCGCGATCCGCAGCACGAGGACCAGGCGACGATCGAAGAGGAACTTCACGGCGTCTCCTGCGAATCGCCCGAGTCGGGAGCGAGGCCGGCGGCGAGCAGCGACTCCAGGCCGGAAGTCACGGCCAGCACGTCGGAGTGGCCGAGGTCCATCAGCCGGGCGGCAGTCCGACGCACCACGAAGGAATCCGCCGCCGCCCCATACACGACGAGAGGCAGCTCGGGACCGAAATCCGAGACGACCTCGAAGTAGCGGTCGTCGAAGTCGGCCGGCGGCACCGAGTACGAGCCCGCGACACGCCGCGTGTCGAACGCGCCGGGCTCACGAACGTCGAGAAAGAACGCTCCGTTCTCCCAGGCGGCGAGCGCTTCGTCGGCGCTCGCCGCGGGGAGATCGGCCCCCGGCTCGGGCGGAGCCGGGGGATCGAGCGATCCGCGCAGCGGCAACGGCTTCTCGCGCGCGACGTTGGCGGCGAAACCGACTGCGGTCGCGACCACCACGAGAATCAGCCCCTGCCGGAATCCCGTCACTTCGGGCCCACGGCTCCGGTGGACTGGACCGCGGGAGTGTTCGCCCGCGTCTGGTAGCGCACGGACATCTCGAACTCGGGCTGGACCGGATCATCCGTCTTCACGATCAGCTTCCGGATGCCGTTCACGCCGGCTTCCTCGCCCGTGTACGAGAGCTTCACCAGGTACTGACGGCCGCTCGGGTGCGGTTCCACCACGACCTTGATCGGGCTGTCCGGAACCTCGGCGCTCAGGATCTTGAACGGGCCGTCCTTCGACGTGAACGTGAGGTCGCGCGTGGCCTCCTCGCCCGGCTCCACCATGCGAAGCACCGCGAAGTTCGGGGAGACGGAGATGCGGCCCTCGATCTCGCCACGCACCATGATCTTGAGCGTGTCGTCCGGCGCCGGCTGATTCGTGACCACGTTCAGCATCTCGTTCAGCTTCTGCGGCTTCGCGCCGGGCTGCAGCGAGACGATGAACTTGTGGACCATGCGGTCACCCATCGGCTCCGGCCCCTGCACGCGGACGTCGAACAGCTCGCTCTCCTTGTTGCGCAGCTGGCCGCCGAGGATGTAGGCCTTCTTCACCTCGACGTTCAGATCCTTGTCCCACTGCAGCTCGAGCGTGCGGACCCACGAGTCCTTCGGGCCCACGCGATCCACGGACAGGTACTTCGGCTCCCAGCGGATCGGACGGTGCACGTCCGCCTTGAGATCCACGCCGACCTGCGGGGTCACGGGATCGTTCGTGGTGATCGTGACCTTCTTGTGGATCTCGCCGTCCATGTTCTTGGAGTTGAAGGTCACCCGCACCTTCTGCGACTGGCCGGCGGTGAGCTCCACCACGCCGTCCACCGCAGCCGCCGTGCAGCCGCAGGAGGTCTTCACGTCCTCGAGGACGAGCACGCCGTCGCCGTCGTTCTTCACCTCGATGAATCGCTCGTAGGAGTTGCCTTCGTTGATCACGCCGAGGTCGATCACCGCCGGGTCGACCGCGATCTTCGGGGCCGCGAGCACTCCGGCCGGAACCGAAAGGCCGGCCAGGAGGACGGCGGCCCCAGAGATCCGGATCCGCGTCGCAAGAGTCATTCTTTGCCTCCCGATCTGGCGGCGCGCGCCCGTCGGGCCCGTCGCTCACCTGGTCTTTGCGGGCCTTCCCGCACGAGAACCCGAGGTTCCGAGCTCCCTCCGGAGCCGCGATTCCGCGGGCTCCGAACTTCTCCTCGGAGCGTCGTTCCGAGGGCCGAGGCATTTTACACCGTGCCCCCCCTCCGGGTTCGCGGAAAGCGGCCGAGGGGGTCAAGGGAGGGTAAATCCTCCCGGTTCCGGCAAGTCCGGTCGCCGGAAATCTCCGCCGAGCCGCAGCCCCGCGCCGGCTCACCCGGCCCGCTTGACCGGGCGAGAGCGTCCCCCTACCTTGCGGACATGGAGATCATTCTCGGAGTCGGATTCTTCATCCTCGCCATCGCAGCGTTGTCGCTCGGCACGCTGGCATTCCGCCGGCCCATCAAGGGGTCCTGCGGCGGCGTGATGGGCGAGGCCTGCGCCTGCGGCCGGAAGTACGAGGAATGCCCGGACCGCGCGCCCGCGAAGGAGTCGGTGGGGCACTGACCCCCGGCAGGACCGTCACCGCCGAACCGCGGGGACGCGTCCCGAAGCGGCAAGCGCGGCACTCGCAACATAGTCGATCCAAACGACCCGATACCCGAAGAGCGTTCCTGCGAGTTCCTCGGGAGATTGCGAACCGAC
>JAGQIB010000515.1:11271-12169 GCA_020431545.1 Gemmatimonadota bacterium | reverse complement strand
CACTCACGCCGCACATCCAGACCGCCGGGGGCCTCGCGCATCCGGATGACACCGGACGCACGCCCTGGGACGCATTGCTCGGCGAGGTCGCGCGCGCGAACGATCCCGAGCGCTTCGTGGTGCTGCCCGGCTTCGAGTGGCAGGGACCGGAAGGCGATCACTGCGTGGTGATGCCCGAGCCGGGTCCGCTCGCGGCGCCGGCGAGCTTCGGAGCGCTCGCGGACTCGGTGATCGCGCGGCAGGCGTTGCTCAGCGCTCACCAGATCTATCTCCCGTCGACGTTCGAACACTACACGCCGGCGCTCGAGGCGGTGGAAGTCACGCGCGACGTGAAGAGCACGGAGGAGATCGGGCTCGACGCGATCCGCAAGGGACTCGTCCCCGCGTTTCTCGGGTGCAGCGACACGCACGGAGGCGCGCTCGGCGCGACGTCGATCACCGGTGTGCGCGCCCGCGCCCGGACGGCGGAGGCGATCCTGGAGGCGATCCGGGCGCGTCGCACGTGGGCCACGAACGGCGAGCGCATCGTCCTCGACTTCTCGGTCGACCACCTCGCTCCGGTGCCGCGCGTGACGGTGCGAGGAGTCGGCACCGCGCCGATCGACGTCATCGAGATCTACCGGAACGCCGAGCTCGTGGCGCGCGCCACGGGATTCCCGGACACGCCGGAGTTCGAGTTCGTGTGGGAAGACGAGGATCTGCTGCACACCGAGTGTGTGGCCGGGCCGCTCGTGTACCACGCGAAGGTGATCCAGACGTCGTTGAACAAGTACGCGCCGTCGCGCCGCGATCTCGCGATCGCGAGTCCGGTCGCGATCGAGCTGAGCGCCGCGCAGTGGGAGGAGTCGTACCGCCGGCGCGGAGGCATCGCGACGCTCGCGCCGGGCGCCGTCCTCGG
>JAGQIB010000515.1:2876-11177 GCA_020431545.1 Gemmatimonadota bacterium | reverse complement strand
TGCGCGAGGCGGTCGAAGCGTTCGCCACGCTGGCCGCGATCGACACGTCGCTCGTGCCGCTGTCGCGCGACCTCGCGACGTTGCCGGCGGTGGCCCGTACGTTCGAAGCCGCGCGACGGGTCGACGAGCTCGTCACGAGCGGTGCCACGCGCACGAAGCTGCTCGCGGCCGCCCGCGAGACGAACGAGGCCGCGAGCGACGCGCGAGCCGCGCTGATTCGTTCTCGTCGCCCCGAGCTCGAACGCGCCTGGTCCGCCGTGGCCGGCGTGGAGGCGCGCGCCGAGCGCGCGTGGCGGGAGGCCGAGCGCATCGCGCAGCATGGTCGCTCCCCCGTGCTGGCGCGGGCGGGAGACGTCGAGCGTCTGGCGTTGCCGGGCGATCCGCGCCTGTGGATGGAGAACGGCACCGATCCCGCGCGCGCCGTCGAGCTGCGCGAGTCGTTCCGCGAACGCATGGGCTACACGTCGCCGCCGGAGGATCTCGCGAGCGAACCCGCGATCGTGGTTCGCGTCGTCGCCGAGGGAGCGCCGCGTTCCGGCGCGCTCGTGGATCCGCGCGACGGGTTCACGGTGTCGCTCGAGTCCACGCGTCGGGGGTGGGCGGCGCGGTGGCCGTTCTCCCACTGGCCCGGACCGGACGATCCCGCGCCCGTGCTGACGTTCGATCCGATCGCGCGCGTGGAAGCCGTGTACTTCGATCGCGAGAACGGGCATCCGATCTTCCCGTGGCCCCACATCCGCGCGACGCGACTCTCGCGCGAAGGCATCGCGGCGAAGCTCGCGGTGACGGTCGAGGGCGACTCCGTCGTGGCGGAGCTCGTGGCCGAACCGGTCGCCGGACCGACGCGCACGCTGTGGTGCGGACGTCTGCCCGAGGGGCCGCACGAGCGCGCGTTCGTGCTGCCCTCGCCCGACGTGGGCTCGCTCGTTCTCCGCTGGGGGCGGGCGGGGTGGCGTCGAGTGGCCTCGGTGGAGATCCCGGGCCACGACGCCGCGCGCCCGGTCGGGTTCGGAGCGCTGGCCGACGGGCGCGCGCTCGTGGCGATCGGCGAGAAGCTGTCGATCGTCGATCCGGCGAGCGGCGACGTGCGGGAGATTCCCTGGCCGGCGGGACGCGGGCACGAGGCGGGACGTGAGTTCTGCGTCGCCTGTCTCGCGGACGGTCGGGTACTCGTGCGCGGCGCCGACGCGGGCGGCGGCTGGGCGTACTTCCTGGATCCCGAGGCCGGGACCTGGACACCGGTGCCGCCCGGACCGGAGTCCGGCACGGTGGCCGCCCACCCGGACGGCGGCTACGGATGGCTGACCGGGCGCGAGATCCGTCGCCGCGACGCCTCCGGCCGCGGTCTTCCGCCGCTCACCGTCGATCGTTCCGGTCGACTCCTCGGGTTCGATCCCTCGGGACACCCGGTCGTGCGCCTCGAGTCCGGCGACGCCGTGCGCCTCAACCCGGCGAACGGAGGCGTGGTCAACGGGGTGCCCGGCCCGGCGCTCGCCATGGAGTCCTCCGGCGCGGTCGTGCGGCTCGCCTCGCTCGACGCGCGGCACCGCGAGGTCGCGCTCGCGGTGGATCTGGAACTCGGCCTCACGGATGGCTCGACCGCCGGTCCCTTCCGTCTCCCGTTCCGACCGTTCCCGGCCGAGGGACAGCCGGCGGTTCGGGCGGCGATCGCACCGGACGGCTCCCTGTTCCTCCTCGGCGGCACCACCTGGTGGCGGCACGCGCCCGAGAACGACTGGTGGGGCGCCACGCTGGAACGCTGGGAGCCGCTCTGGACGGGAGAGAGCGCGGATCCGCGCGGCGGGCAGTAGGGGCGCGAGCGATCCCGCCCCCCGGTGAACTCGAGGTGGCACGTGTCCACTTTCGGGGACACACCGACCTGAGACGGGGTCAGATCGACTCGGCCCCTCCGCCGGCACCCACGCGACCGCCCGTCCGTCGGCGTCTCATAAAGTCAATCAAATCAACACACTAGACGGTTTTCGCGATCGATCTCACCGCTTGGCACGTGTCTCGCATTACTCCGCGGCGACTCGTCCGGCGGGAACCAGGACGAAGCCAGAACGGAAAGTGGGTGACCCCATGAAGCTCACGACTCACGCCCCCAGATTCGCACTCGCCAGCGCGGTGGCCCTCGCGGCCCTCTCGCTGACCGGCTGCTACGACACCGTTCACGATCCCGTGTACGTATACGGCGCGCCTGCCGTCCCGACCGGCGTGTACACGATCACGGGCGACGAAGAGGTCGAGGTTCGCTGGAACCCGGTTCGCGGCAACGACGTGACCGGCTACGGCGTGTATCGCAGCTCGACCGCGAACGGCACGTACTACCGACTCGCGTCGGTGATGGGTGAGGAGTCTTCTTCGTACATCGATCGTGATGTGGCGAACGGAGTCACCTACTTCTACGCGGTGGATGCCTTCAACCGCGACAACGACGAGAGCGAGCTCTCGTACGAGACCGCGTTCGACACGCCGCGTCCGGCGGGAACCGGCGTGACCGTGTGGGCGCGGCAGGACAGCGGCAACCAGTCCGGCCTCGACTGGTCCGAGTGGGGACGCAGCACGTTCGTGCGTCCGTTCGATCACTCGCAGACCGACGTCGTCATCCAGCGCGCGAACGGAGTGCTGTTCGCGTTCGGCACCGCCATCGGCGGCTACTGGAACGACGTGCAGGATCTCGGCTGGACCGACACGCTGGACGACGTCTCCTGGGCGCCCGACCGCGGCTGGTCGGTGAACCCCGACGGCGTCGAGCTCATCGTGGGACACACCTACGTGGTGTGGACGCACGACAACTACTTCGCGAAGTTCCGCGTCGTCGAGATCCTCACGACGAGCGGCCTACCCTCCGCAATCGTGTTCGACTGGGCCTACCAGATCGATCAGGGCAATCCCGAGCTCGTGGCGCTCCCGGTCGTGGCGCGCGAAGGGCTCGCGGTGGACAGCGGGAGGGATTCGTAATGCGCAACGCGATGATGGCACTGGCGCTTTCTTGGATGGTCCCCGTCGCTGCCTCGGCTTCTCACGACGTGAACGTGGACATCCGGGTTCTCGGCGGGAGCGGCTGGGACGCGGCCACGTACGTGGAGTTCGAAGCCGACCGTTCGGGATTCGTCGCTCTCTACGCGACGTTCTCCGACGGCTCGATCGTCCCGATCTTCCCGGTCTCGGACTGTGAGTCCCACTGGGTGAACCGTCGCGACGTCTATTCCGTGCCGGTCTGGGTGCCGCGCGGCGTGCGGGTGGAAACGGTGCAGGTCGTGGCCTCGGACGAGTGGTTCGATCCGACCGAGACCTGGGTCGCGTCGGCTCCGTACTACGGCAACGGCGGTCCGCAGTGGGTGGTCACGACCTCCTACCGGCGCCCCCTCTCCACCTGGGCCTTCTCGCTCAGCTGGGGCAACGGTCACGACGCCTGCCGCGTCGTCCGCCACGCGATCCGACCCTCGGTCGTGATCCGCGCGGGGAACAGCGGCTGGCACGCCGGGTGGCACGCGGCCTGGACCTGGCGCAGCAACGACCGCGGCTGGCGCGACCGCTACGGCTCGTACGACCGCCGCGGGAACGACCACGGCAGCTACTCCGACCGCGACCGCGATCGGGATCGGAGTCACCGGAACGACCGTGGAACCGTATCCACGGTGAAGGTGAAGGGCAGCAACCAGAACGAGCGCACCGGCCGGGACGGCGCAGCGAATCCGAGCCGGTGGACCTCCGGGGGTTGGGCCAAGACCAAGCAGGTCAAGGCCACCCCCGGAAAGAAGTCCTCGAAGTCGTGAGGAAATCAGGGAACCGAACGGCGTCGAGGTGGTTGAGAGGAGTGGTCACGACATAAATGGGGCATGTCGCCCACACCTCTCGAGGGAGTCGTTCGTCAGCCCGCCGGTAGCCAGCCCGGCGGAAAAGGTCGCGAGGAACCGACCCGCGGAACAGGGGCCGCAGGAAGAGGAATCCCGACCAGCTCCCTCATCGGGGGGAGAGAGTTCGCTCTCTCCCCCTTTCTCTTTGCCTTCGGTCGTGGTGCGAAAAGTGTGTCCGGGCGCCGGCGCCGTGTTCCGATAGCCATTCCGGATACGGATCAGGCAAGAAGGGCCGCCAGGGGGCCCACGAACCTGCCTCGGTGACCCGAGACACACTTTTCGAACCACGGCTGGCTGTTTGACACTGGATGGAGCGGGTTCCTATAATTCGCGTTCTCTCCGTCCGGAGTTCGAGAAGTCTTCCCGAACCCCGAGCCCCCGACCGACCTCCCTGGGAATCGAGGATCCGAAATGCGTCCGGTGACCCTTCGCGAGCTCCTTCCGGCGCGATCCGTGCGGCGGGGTGGCGTCGTCGCGGCTGCCCTCGTCCTTGTTGCGTCCGCGGGTGCGCGGGCCGCGGATCCGGGCGAGACCGGGCTCGCGTTCCTGAAGATCGGAGTCGGAGCGCGAGCGGCCGCGATGGGCGAGGCCTACGTTGCGGTGGCCCAGGATCCCACCGCGACCTACTGGAACCCGGCGGGCATCGCGAACGTCCCGGGCAACGAGATCCACGCGTCGCACAGCGAGTGGATCTCGGACGTCCGGTACGAGTACCTGGCTGCGGTGCACGGGATGAAGGGCCACGCGGTCGGCGTGCACGCCGGGCTGCTGCACATGGGCAAGCTCGACCGTCGGGACGAGAGCGCGAACTTCACCGGCACGTTCGACGCCTACGACTTCGTCGTCGGCGCGACGTACGCATACCGGCCGCTCCGCAGCGTCGAGGTCGGCGTGACCGGGAAGTTCCTCTACGAGAAGATCGACAACAGCTCCGTGATCGGTTTCGCGGGGGACCTCGGGATGCGGTACCGCACGCCGCTGCGGGGGCTCGTGCTCGCGGCGACGGCCACGAACGTCGGGCCGCCGCTGAAGTTCGTGGCCGATGAGTTCGTGATCCCGTTCCAGGTGCGGATGGGCGCCGCCTATCGCACGCGACGCGTGCTGCAGGGACTGATCGTGTCCGGCGACCTCCGCTTCCCGAACGACAGCGACGCGAAGGCGCACGTCGGCGCGGAACTGTGGGTGCACGAGGCGATCGCGCTGCGCGGCGGTCTCAAGGGCGGGTACGACGAAGAGGCCGGCGCGATCGGTTTCGGCGTCAAGTACCAGAACTACCTGTTCGACTACGCGTACGTGCCGTTCAGCGAGAGCTCCCAGCTCGGGGACACGCACCGCATCTCGTTCGGCTGGCGCCCCGACTGGATCGCCGGCAGCGGCGAGTAGCCCGACCGGCGTCAGCGCGCCTTCCGCAGAACCGGCTCGTCCCCGTGCCCCCCGCGAATCGTGGGGGAGGGCTCCGGCACGTCGACGGCGGTGCCCGACGACCAGTCTTCCCACACGAGCTGTCCGTCCTCGAGCCGCAGCGCCGAGAAGATCGTCATCCAGTCGCCGAGCACGAACAGCTCGCCGTCCTTGCGGCGCTCGCGGTGGCGCGTGTGCAGATGCCCCATGAGGACCGCGTCGTGGCCGTCGGCGAGACGCGCGTCGATGACCTCTCCGAGTCGCTCGGCGATCCGGAACTCCTTCTCCGTGAGGTAGTGCCGGCTGAACTTCGAGAGCCGGAATCCGAAAGAGTACGCGAGGTCCGGGTGCACGAGACGGAGCGCCGCGACGACGACCGGATTGCGCAGGACGGCCTTCAGGAGCAGGTAGCCGCTGTCGTGTTTCGAAGCGAGCCCGTCGCCGTGGGCCAGGTGCAGGCGCACTCCCTGGTGCGTCACCGAGATCGGATCGCGAGCGACGCGGAATCCGAGATTCTCTTCGAACGTTTTCCCGACCCACCAGTCGTGATTGCCGCCCAGGAACGTGACCGGGACCCCGCCGGCCACGACGTCGCGGAGCGCGGAGAGAATCCGCAGGTGCCGGCGGGGCATCACATGGACGTACTCGAACCAGAAGTCGAAGAGATCCCCGAGGATGTAGAGGTGCTCCGCCCGGGCCGACGTCACCCGTTCGAGGAACGGGAGGAGGCGGGCGAGCCGCGGTTCGTCGGTCGCAGGATCGGCCGAGGAGCCGAGATGGGCGTCGGAGATGAACCAGACGGGCACGGGCGGCTTCCTCCGAGAAGAGCTTCGAGAACAGCGGTCCGCAGCCTAGCAACCGTCCGGAAGGCGGACAAGGAAGTCGGGGGGCCGAGAGCGGCGTCCCCGGGGCCAGGTGGTCGGGAGCGGGGGCAACTTTTCCGCGGGCAGGGGGTACTTCCCGCAGAGACCGAAAGGTCGAGAGAGCGCCCCGGCCCCGCGACGGCAAGCCGCGGAAGAACGGCTCGCCGGGGCCCAGGCAGGTTCTTTCCCGGGAGGTCCCGGGGGCAGGAGGAAGGCAATGAACGTCCGTCGCACCGGAACCGCCGCCGCCCTGATCGGCGTCGGCGTCGTGGCCGGGTTGATTCTCTCTTGGCAGGTCGAGTTCGGCGGCACCCGTGCCGGGCAGAGCCAGGCTTTCGCGGACAACGCGTCGAGCCCGGCGCTGCCCGCGATCGAGAGTCCGTTCGTGTCGGTCGCGGAGCGCGTGGTGCCGGGCGTCGTGGCGATCGCCACGCGCGGTTCCTCGGAAGACGTGTCCGCGGAGGACATGCGTCGCTTCCACCCGTGGGGTGACCTGTTCGACGATCTCTTCCCGAACGATCCGCGCGGCGAGGCGCCGCGCACGCCGAACCGTCGCCCGTCCGGCGCCGGCTCCGGCTTCCTCCTCGACCACGACGGCTACATCCTCACGAACAACCACGTCGTGTCGAAGGCCGATCAGGTCACGGTCACGCTCGGCGACGGCGTCGAGCTCGACGCCGAGGTCATCGGTCTCGACCCGGCGACCGACGTCGCCTTGATCAAGGTCGATCCCAAGGACCACGACGGTCCGCTGCCGGCGCTCGACATCGGCGACTCGGACACGATCCGGGTCGGCGACTGGGCCATCGCGGTGGGCAACCCGTTCGGGCAGCTCGCCGGGTCGCTCACGGTGGGGGTCATCTCCGCGACCGGTCGTCAGGATCTGAACATCATGGGCGGCACGCCCGCTTACCAGAACTTCATCCAGACGGATGCCTCGATCAACTTCGGGAATTCCGGCGGTCCGCTGGTGAATGCGCGCGGCGAAGTGATCGGAATGAACACGGCGATCAACGCGGCCGGCCAGGGCATCGGCTTCGCGATTCCGATCAACATGGCGGCCCGCATTGCCGATCAGCTCAAGACAGAAGGTCGCGTCGTCCGCGGGTATCTCGGCATTCTTCCCCAGGCGCTGACCCCCGAGCTGGCCGAAAGCCTCGACCTGGCAGACACCGACGGGATCCTGATCGGTCAGGTCATCGAGGACACTCCCGCGGCCCGCGCCGGCCTCGAACGAGGCGACGTGATCGTGAAGATGAACGGCAAGAAGCTCAGCAGCGACGTGAATGCATTCCGTCTCGCCGTGGCGGATCAGCCCGTCGGCGACGAGATGCGGCTCGAGGTCATCCGCGAGGGCAAGTCCAAGCGGATCGACGTGAAGCTCGAGGAGCGTCCCGAGAACGTCGTGGCCGGGTTCCGGCCGGGCGGCGACGAGTCCGCGGAGCTGTGGGCCGGTCTCGGCGTGGACGACGCGGATTCGCGTCGCGCACAGCGACTGATCGACGATCCGCAGGCCGAGGGAGTGGTGGTCGTCGTGGTGGAGCCGGACAGTCCGGCCGACGACGCGGGCATCCGGGTCGGCGACGTCGTGAAGGAGATCGGCAACGTGGAGATCTCGTCGATGCGTGACTACAAGCGCGCGGTCGACAAGTACTCCGAGAAGAAGGCCGTGGCCGTGCTGCTGAAGCGCGGCGAGCAGACGCTGTACGTGGGGCTGAAGCCCTAGGTGAAAGGCTCCGCAGGTGAGCGCCGGAAGGCGCGCGCCTGCAGGCAAAGGGGGCGCGTGAGCGCCCCCGCGCTACCCCGAAGAGGATCGAAGTCGTGGCGAGAAATGCGCTGGCGTTCGCGGACACCGAGGATCCCTCTCTCGCGATCTATCTTCGTGAGATCCGCAAGACGCCGCTCCTCACTCCGGATCAAGAGGTCGCCCTCGCGCGCGAGGCGCGTCGCGGGAACCGGTCCGCCTTGGACCGGCTCGTGCAAGCGAACCTGCGCTTCGTGGTGACCGTCGCGCGGCAGTACAAGGGCCGCGGGCTGAGCCTCGCCGACCTCATCGAGGAGGGAAACGTCGGCCTGATCAAGGCCGCCGAGCGCTTCGACGAGCGTCGCGGGTTCCGGTTCATCTCCTACGCGATCTGGTGGATCCGGCAGTCGATCCTGCAGGCGCTGAACGA
>JAGQIB010000515.1:0-2824 GCA_020431545.1 Gemmatimonadota bacterium | reverse complement strand
GAGAAGGCGTCGCAGCAGCTCGAGCAGGAGCTCGGACGGGCGCCGACCGTGGAGGAGATCGCGGACGAGATGGGGCTGACGGAAAGCGACGTGCGCGATCATCAGATCTACGCGCTGCGCGCCGTCTCGCTGGACTCGCCCACGTCCGAGGAGGGACAGACGTCGCTCGTGAACCTGCTCGAGGACGAGGGGGCGATGTCGCCGGACGAGCGGGTGGCGGAGACCGACCTCTCCCGGGACCTGACCGACGCCCTGAACGGGCTCGACCCGCGGGAGCGGAAGATCCTCCGCGACTACTTCGGGATGGATACGGGCGAGGGGACCACACTCGAGGCGATCGGGCGGGAGCTTGGCCTCACCCGCGAGCGGGTGCGTCAGTTGAAGGAGCGCGGAATCCGGAAGCTGTTCCTGCGCAAGGATCGGGAGCGCCTCCGTTCGTATCTGAGCTAGAACCGCCGGGCTCCGGCCGGGGCGAGGCCCCGCGTCGAGAGATCCGGGCCGGGAGTCGTTCGCAAATGGTGGAAGGGGGCCCTCGCGGCCCCCGATCTGCGTTCGGCGGGACCGCTAACGTGCCCGGCGCCCCGTTCCGATGTCCGGACAGGGACTCGTCCCGCCGGCGTTGACAGCCTCGGGGACCCCCGGTAGCGTTCCCCGACCTTTTGAGGAGGAAGCGGGTTGGCCCCCAGTTCGCCACCGATCGGACCGCGCGAGATCCTGGAGCGTGTGAAGCGTCGCTATTCCGTCATGGTCATGACGGGGCCGGGCGGCGGGCTGCGGCACTTCTCCGTGCCCGGCGTGATCATTCCCCTCCTCGCGGGCCTGACGCTGCTCGGCGTGATCGGCGGCGGCGCCGCGGTCCTGCACTGGGCGAGCACGCGGACCGAACGTGCGTACCTCGCGGAGCTCGAGAACGAGAACCAGCGACTCGGTACCCAGCTCGAAGAGATGCAGGATCTCGTCGGACGCTTCGAGTCCCGCATGGCCGAGAACCTCGAGATGGAGCAGGCCTTCCGGGCGATCGCGAACCTCGATGCGATCCCGGAAGATGTGCGCCGTCTCGGCGTCGGCGGTCCGCCGCCGCTCTCGGAGCTGTCGGATGAAGCGTCGCCCTCGCCCACGATCCGCGCGGCGCGGGAGACCCTGAGCCGGCTCGAGGACCTCGACCGCCAGGCCAGCTTCCAGTCCGCGAACTTCGAGCAGATGATCGAGACGCTGCAGGACTCGCAGGACGATCTGCAGCGCATTCCGTCGATCAGCCCGGTGCAGCGCGGCTGGTACTCCAGCGGCTATGGCACGCGCAAGGACCCGTTCACGGGCAAGAACCAGATGCACCGCGGACTCGACTTCTCGGCCTGGACCGGCACGCCGGTTCACGCCACCGCCGCCGGCCGCGTGATCAAGGCCGGCAAGCACCGCACGCTCGGCCTCTACGTGGAGATCGATCACGGCAACGGGATCATGACCCGCTACGGGCACAACTCCCGCCTGCTCGTGAAGGTCGGCCAGCAGGTGAAGCGCGGCGACGTCATCGCCGAGGTCGGCAGTACCGGTCGCTCCACCTCCCCGCACTGCCACTACGAGGTCCACGTGGACGGGCGCCACACGAATCCGTGGCGCTACATCCTCGACGGCGGGCCTCAGATGCAGCCCGGCGCCTGATTCGCGATCCGGTCCGATCTCTTCGGGCCGGCTTCGACCGACGCACACCCCGGATCTCGACCGTCCTCGGAGCTCGCCTCCTGCGACGTACCGTTCCGGTGCGCCTCGGAGGTGAGCCGCCGTCAGCATGCGCAAGGATGCGCAAGTCCGCGATCGTGGTGGTTCAAGGGGCGGGCGGCGGTGCCGATGAATTCCGAAGGAAGGCTCGGACAGCCCGAGGGGTGCTTGATGCCGCAAGACGCAGAGCGGACGGGGGCGGACGACGTCGAGGAGACGTCGGGTGAACTCGTGTCGGACGAGCATTCGGTCGCGACGATCGAGAAGGACGATCCGGTCGCGAGCGAGATCCGGAAACGGATTCGCGCGCGCATCGACGCGGGGGAGATCCAGTTGCCGCGCCGGCCGGAGGTGGCGTCGCGGATCCTGGACTTCACGAAGAGCTCGGACGCTTCCGTTCGCGACGTGATCCGACACGTCCGTGCGGATCCCGCGCTCGCGGGAAAGCTGCTCGAGGTCGCGAACTCGGCGGCGTACGCGGGCTCGAACCACGTCTACAGTCTGCAGATGGCGATCGTGCGACTCGGGCTGAACCGGGTGAGCGAGATCGCGCTGTCGCTGTCCGGCGCCACGAAGAACTTCGCGCGCGAGAAGCGGAGCAATCTGCTCGCGCGCCAGTGGAAGTACCAGACCGCCACGGCGTTCGCGTGCGAGGAACTCGCTCGCCTCGTGCCGACCGAGCTCCCGGAGCACGGGTTCCTGACCGGTCTGTTCCACGCGGTGGCGGCCCCCGCCATCGTCGACGTGATCGGCGAGCTCGAACGCGCGGGAGAGATCGCGCACCAGAGCGATTCCCGCATCCTCGGCCTGCTCGACCGCCTCACGAACGAGCTCACGCTGCGGATCGTGCGCGCCTGGAACGCGCCGACCGCCGCGGTGGACGCGATCCGCTTCCAGGACGGCAAGCTCCGCGACCGCCGCGGCAAGCCGCTCGCGCACATCCTGGTGTGCGGGAAGGCGATCGCCACCGAGCTCGGCATGGGCACGCGGCCGCAGCCGATCGTGTTCGAGACCGTCCGGGACTTCCACTTCCTCAAGCTGGACACGCTCGGGGTGGAGCCGGTGCGGGACGCCGTCCTGGACAAGATGATGCAGGTGGCCAAGGTCT
>JAGQIB010000514.1 GCA_020431545.1 Gemmatimonadota bacterium | reverse complement strand
CACGAGCTGGACGTTCGCGCGGAGTCGCTTGCCGGCGCCGAGGAGCGTTCCCACGAGGACCGCGTCGACCTGGAGCTCGCGTCCCACGGAGACGGGATCGAACGCGCGATCCGCGTAGGGGAAGATCGCGCTGGAGGGCCGTACCGTCACGTCGCCGAGCGAGCCGAGACGCGTGATCAGCGCGTCGGCGAGGACGACTCCGAGTTGCTCGTGCCGGGTTCCCGGATCGAGGGCCCGAAACGGGAGGACCGCCACCGACTGAACGGTGGCCGCCCCCTTCGACGTCGGCTCGCTCGTCAGACGTTCCACCTCGCCGACGAAACGGTAGCCGGTGCCCGGGACCGTCTCGATCCAGCGATCGCCGCCCGGTTCGCTCTGGAGCAGCTTGCGCAGCGTGTAGACGTTCTGGGTCAACGTCGCCTCGGTCACGACGGTCTGGGGCCACACCGATTCGAAGAGCTGCTCCTTGGAGACCGTCCGTCCGGCATTGTCGAGGAGCACGCACAACGTGTCGAACGCCTTGCGGGTGAGCGGCGCGCGGACGCCGTCGCGCGTCACGGCGCGTTCCGCGGGGTCCACCACGAAGCGCCCGAACCGATACGTGAACGGGCGCTCCGGTACGGAGCCGTCTCCGGAGGATTTGAGATCGATTTGAGACATGGCCCGGTTCCGATCGCGCTACGATTTCTTCGGCGATTCGGAGAGTAACACGCCGCCCGGATCGTCGTGGGAACCGGCGCGTCGCGGTCACCGGCCAGGATCGGCTCGACGGGGGACGATCCGGTCGGTGCCGCGTCGCCCGGAGATCCTCCGGGACCTCCGGGCGACCCGACGAGCTACCGGGCGAGCACCACGCGCCCCGACTCCGACGCCGATCCCGTGGCCACGCGGTAGAAGTACACACCGGACCCCACGGACTCCCCGCGATCGTCGCGTCCGTCCCAGGAAACGGCGTGGCCGCCGGCGTCCTGCGGGTCGTTCACGAGCGAGCGGATGCGACGCCCCTGCAGGTCGAAGATCGAGACAACGACGTCACTTGGCCGTCCGAGCGAATAGCGGAGCGTGGTGGAAGTGCGCAGCGGGTTCGGGAACGCGGGCTCCACCGTGAGGAAGCTCGTCCCGGAGACCATCATCGGTGCGTCGTTCGCGGGGTTCTCGCTGCGGAGTGTGGGGCGATCGAACGGGAACGTCTCCGCCGCCACGCGCGGATCGGTGAGGCCGTTGCGCAGGAAGTCCACGAGCGCGGGCACGACCTGCGGCGGCACCGGCACCGGCACGAGCGGATCGCGGTTGTCCGGGAACTGGCGCGCCGGAGTCGCGTAGAAGCCCACCACGTCTTCGAGACTCACGAGCTGACCGTTGTGCATGAACCGGGTCTTGAGCCCCACGTTGCGCAGGGAAGGCACCTTGAAGCGGCCGCGATCCTGCGGCAGGCCCGTCACACCCTGCCGGCCGACGTCCTCCGGCACGGGGCGCAGGCCGACGTTCCGGAACGTGTGATTCGTGAAGAACGGCGGCTGGTGGCAGATCGAGCACGGCGAGTTCTGGAAGAAGCCGAGTCCCTGCTGCTGGCCCGGCGTGAGCGCGCCCGGGTTGCCGGCAACGAACGCGTCCCACGGGGTCTGATCCGGCACGAGCGTGCGCTCGTACGTCGCGATCGCGAACGCGATGCGGCTCGCGGTGATGGAGGGATCGCCGAAGGCGGCGGCGAAGAGATCCGGATAGGTCGCGCCGCTCGCGAGGGCCGCCTGCACGTCGGCGGGGAGATCGGAGGCGAGGCCGAGGGGGACGGCGGTGCCGAGCTTGCCGGTGACCTCGCTCCACTGCATGCCCTCGTGCGCCATCTCCACGTCGCTGAGGATCGGCACGAGCGACTGGCTCTCGAGCGCGCCGCCGATCGGAATGAGGATCTGTCCCGTCTCCGGATCCTCGAACGCGTTCCCCGCGCGTCCGTCCCAGAAGAGCTCGGGCGCGAACTGTCCGGTGAGGAACGACGGCGCCGCGCGCGACGTGACCTGCGGGTCGAATCCGAAGATCGGGTCGCTCACGGGCTGCCCGGTCACGTTCGTGCGCGCGAGGCCGAGGGAGCCGAGGACGTCGTCCGGCGTGAAGAACGTGCCGTCCAGGCCCGGGTGGCGGGCGAGACGCGGGTCGCCGCCGGCCGCGGCCGGTCGGTGGCACGTACCACACGCGACGAGGTCGTTCGTGGAGAGTTGCTCCTCCCAGAACAGGATCTTCCCGAGGATGCGCTTCGGCTCCGTGATCGGGTTCTGGGGCGGTACGGGGACGGGGGGGAGGCCCTGTGCGCCGGCAGCGGAAGCGAGGAGCAGAAGGGCGAGGCCGGGGCCGAGTGCGAGCGGCCATCGTCGCGCGGGGGATAGCTTCATGTTCCGTCCTCCGTTCCG
>JAGQIB010000513.1 GCA_020431545.1 Gemmatimonadota bacterium | reverse complement strand
GGCGACGTGAACGCCGACGGCGTCCCCGACATCATCATCGGCGCATGCATCGGCGGGACGGATCAGCGGGGACGACTCTACGTGTTCTCCGGCGCCGATCCCGCGACGGCGCTGTTCACGGTATCGGGAGAGACGGTCGGCAGCCTGCTCGGGTTCGGCGGCGGCGGAGTCGGCGACCTGGATAGCGACGGGTTCGACGACTTCTGCGCCGGCGCGCCGGACGGAGGTCCGGGCAACCGGGGACGCGTGTACGTCTACAGCGGGCAGACCGGCTCGGAATTTTCGTTCTCGCCGCTCGAGCCGGACACGAACGGAGTCCGCTTCGGCATGTTCTTCGCGAACAGTCCGGGCGACCTGAACGCGGACGGTGTGCCGGATCTCGTGGTCGGCGACTTTCTCGACGCGGAGCTCGGGGCGAGCACGGGGAAGCTGTACACGTTCTCGGGCGCCGATGGAGCGTTGCTCTACAAGGTCGCGGGAGAAGCGGCCGGCGACGGCTTCGGCGTCGTGCGCGGGGCCGGCGACGCGAACCTGGACGGCACGCCGGACCTCCTGGTCGCGGCCTACACCAGCTCGGCCGCGGCGCCTTCGGCGGGCAAGGCATACGTGCTCTCCGGCGTGGACGGCTCGACGCTGCGAACGATGACCTGCACGCTGGACGGCGACGTCTTCGGCATCGCGATCTTCGGCTCGCCCGACGCGAACGGCGACGGCGTCCCGGACTTCCTGCTCGGCGCCACGGGCAACGATGCCTCCGGCGACAACGCGGGGCGTGTGTACCTGATTGCGGGGGAGCCAGTCGTGGTCGATGTGCCCGCGATCGCTCCGGTCGGCGATGGGGTCCTCTCGATCGAGGCCCGACCGAATCCCACCCGGGGAGTGTCGGAGATCCGGTTTCGGATCCCGCATCGCGCGCCCGTCGATGTCACGATCTACGATGCGAGGGGACGTGTGGTACGGCGTCTGGACGCACGCGTGGCGGACGCCGGCGAGCACGCGCTCGGCTGGGACGGGCGCAACGAACGCGGCAGCGTCGTGGGCTCCGGTGTGTACTACGCCGTCGTACGCGCGCTCGGCTCCACGGCCGCGACGAAGATCGTCCAAACGAAGTAGTCGGCAGGCGACGTCGGGGTTCGTACGCCCGGCGTCGGCGCACCTCGCCCGCGGGCGGGAGTGCCCGCACGAAACTGCCCCGAGGCGTCGCTTCTCGAAACGGAGCGGCGCCTCGAACGGCCTGGAGCGGCTCCTCGCGCTCCGAGCGGATGGCACGTGGGTTGCACCGGAATGCGAAGCGACCGGCGCGGGGCTCCCGCGCTCCGTCCCGATCGATCCTTCGCTTCCGGAGGTCCCCCATGACGAACTGGTCCGAGCTCACGCGCGGCGTCGCGATCGCTGCCACGGCGGCTTTCCTCGCCACGTCGGCGGGCGCCCAGAACTGGAGCTTCTTCGGCCCACAGAACTGCAACACCAACAGTCCCGGGTACAAGTGCGCCGGCCGGACGCTCGCGATCTGCACCGATCCCGACGACGAGTCGATCGTCTACGCGGGTCACGCGAGCGGCGGCGTCTGGCGATCCGACGACGACGGGGATCACTGGGAGCGGGTCAAGGACGGCCCGATCGGCGCGCTGCTCGTGCGCGACGACCTCCCGGCGGCCACCGTGCACTGTCTCGCCGGTCCGAGTGGAACCGGCAATCTCCTCATCGTGGGAACGGGGGAGTGGACCGGTTATCCCACGTTCCTCCCCGGCGACGGGATCTGGATCTCGACGACGGGCGCGCCGGGCAGCTTCACACACCCGCTCGCATGGTCGATCCGCGATAACCGATCGGTGACGTCGCTCGCGACGAACTCGTGTCGGGATCTGGTCTACGCCGGCACGAACCAGGGGCTCTACCGATCGTCGGATGGAGGCTACACCTGGACGCAGACGCCGCACTCATACTTCGGCGAGAGCGAGATCACGGACGTCAAGACGCATCCGTTGACTCCGAACATCGCCGTGGTGACGACCGCGTACCCCGACCCCGCGACCTCGATCGAGTCCGGCGCGTATCGGACGACCGACGGGGGAGACACCTGGACTTTGGTTTCGTTCTGGCCGGCGTGGCCGGGCACGAATGTCCAGCGCGCGAATCTCGCGTGGTCGAGCACGTCCCCGTTCTCGCTGTACGCACGAGTCATCTACCCCAGCGACAATCCGGCCCGGATCGTACGGAGCACGGACGGCGGGGCGACCTGGACCGCGGTCTGGACATGGGGCGATTGCGGCGTGCCGGGGGACGACGCCCTCTGCGACGCCAAGGGTGCGGTCACGCGCAACGCGTTCGCGATCGCTCAGGGATACGACGACTACCTGGTGACCGGTGCCGTGAGTCTCTACCGATCCTGGGGCACCGGAGGCAGCGAGTGGAAGGTCCGGAGCAGCGGACCCTTTCATTTCGACGTACACGACGTCTACCCGACGAGCACCGGGTTCTGGATCGCAACGGACGGGGGCATCTTCTTCGACGTCTACGATTCGTCCCCATCGTCCCTGTTTTCGACCGACTACGAGAAGAACGACGACTATCGAACGCTGCAGTTCTACGACATCGGCCTCGATCCCGACGCGGGAGAACTGGATCTCGTGGGAGGTGGTACGCAGGACAACGGCTCGTGGATCAATCGACCCGACTCGGTGTCAGGAGGCGATTGGGTGCTGATGGGCTTCGGAGACGGCTGGTGGACTACCGCGAGTGACGAGCCGCCGGGAGCGCTCACCGGGACGGACGTGTTCTACTACTGGATGAACACGAGTCTCTTCGTCACCGACAACGCCTATGCGAACAACCAGTCGAGCGATCGAGTGGAGATCCAGTTCCCCGGATCCGGCTCGAGCGAGCCCGGAGACATCTTCTACGACCCGTCCGCGCCGGAACAGGTCTTCTTCTTCCACGGTGACACCCTGGCGGTCGTCGAATCGGACCTGTCCGCGACGGACGTCTACGAGCTCGGCGTTCCGTGCAACGGGATCGTCAACGCGGGTGCAGTCGTGGTCGGTGACTCGACGGCGGCCAATCCCACGCGCGTCTACGTGGTGACTCGTCACGGCAAGGTGCAGCGTATCAATCTGGACACGGCGAGCCACGCGGACCTGCTTCCGTCCGGTGCTTCGAGCCCGCCGTGGTTCGCTCAGAACGTCGCGGTCAGCGATCTGGTCCTGTTCGAGGGCGCGACGATGGCCGAGGACGAGGTGTGGGTGACGGTCGGTCGGGTGATGTCCGACTTCCTCGGCGGGTGCGGCTCGACGCCGGCCACCCCCTGGAGCCGCGCCTACGACGCAAGCCTCGGCGGCCACGTCTGGCGCTGGAAGGACGGCGCCTGGACCGAGCGGTCGGGCACCGGGCGGGCCGTGCTGCCGAAGGAACCGTTCGAGACCATCGTGAGCGACCCGCTGGACTCGAGCACGTTCTACGCCGGCACGCTGCACACCGTGTACCGCACCACGAACGCCGGCCTCACGTGGTTCGACGTGGGTGTCGATCTGCCCGACGTGTTCGTACACGACCTCGTGTTCGAGCCGGGCTCGCGGACCCTGTACGCAGGCACGCACGGCCTGGGCATCTGGCAGGCCTTCGTGGACAACTGGGGAAGCCTCGCCTCGTCCCCGACGACGCCGTCGAGCCTGATCGCACCGCAGCGGGACCTGCCGGAGGCGAAGCTCGTGCGCCGAAGCGATCGCGTGGAGCTCTCGCTCGCCGGACCGGCGCGGATCGACGTAGCGGTCTACGACGTGACCGGACGTCTGGTGCGCGACGTACTCCATCGTCCGATGCTGGCGGGAGAGCACGATCTCGACGTCCGGCAGGAGGAGATGGCGAGCGGTGTCTACTTCATGCGGTTGCTGGTGGATGGGGTGCAGCAGCCCGGCTTGAAGTTGCTCGTTCGGCGGTAGCTCGGCCGCCCGATGGGGATCGGGAGGTATGGGCCGGGTGCGGGCGGCGTTCCTCGGAGCGCCGCCCGCCGCAGGTCGCTCCGCGTCCGGCTCCGGGAGCGACGTTGATTCGATACGGTTCGGCCCCTACGATAGTCCAAGCGCCCCACACTCCCGGTGCCGACATCTCCGCTCTCTCGGGCGCAGGAGGTGTGATCATGTCCGACTTCCGATTCGTTGCCATCCTCGCCATGGCGATCGGCTCGGCGGGTCTCTCGGCGACGGCGATCGCGGGGTCCGACGAAGCGCCCGTCGAGGGCGACTACTTCGAGTTCGACCAAGCGCCACGTCTGATCTCATTTGTGGATCCGGTCTATCCCGTGGAGGCGAGATCGGCGGAGATCGAAGGGATGGTGTTCCTGAGGTTGCTCGTCGACGTGACGGGCGACGTCCTCATGGTGACCGCGGACTCGTCGACGTCGGAGATCTTCGAGTCCCCGGCGGTGGTGGCGGCCGAGCAGTGGAGGTTCGAGCCCGCCCAGTTGCAGGGGCAACCCGCGCGCGCGACGATCATGGTGCCGATCGAGTTCAGCCTTCATCCGAGTCCCGGCAGTCGACGCGACGACCGCGCCCGGGCTCCTTCCCCTCCCTCGCCGCCGGCGGACATGCGGAGTGAGCTGGACCACGTCTGCCAGACGGCCCTCGACACCAGGAAGATGCAGGATCGCTGGGGGGACCCGGTGGAAGGCATTCCGTTCGTGGTGCTCCGAAACCGACAGCTCCGGCAGTTCGGCGCGAAGGTCGCCCCCGTTCTGGAGAGATCCGGCCTGGCGATCCCCACGGTGGAGCGCGAGGAGCTCGGCGACCTCCCGTATGTGGAGTTCACGCGGATCGCGATCCAGGGAGAACGCGCCAGCATCGAATACGAGTACCAACCGGCGCGGGTCTCGTGCGCCGTCGAGCTGGAGTGGAAGGGCGGTGACTGGAAGGTCAAGAAGGAGAAGGTCCGCTCCCTCG
>JAGQIB010000512.1 GCA_020431545.1 Gemmatimonadota bacterium | reverse complement strand
CCGTCCTCGACGCGGTTCGCCTCCTCGTGATCTCCACGGAAGTGGCGGAACGACCGGAAGTGCTGATACGAGCTCGACGCCTGCCAGTGGCCCTTCGGCAGGGAACTGGACGAGCCGCTGACGTGCTCGGACGTCGCGCAGCTCATGGGCCGTACGGCCACGCATCCCTGCGCATGGGCCTGGGACTGGGCCACGAAAGTGGCGGCGAGGGCGATCAGAACGAAGGCGGGCAGGCGCGAGGGTCTCACGATGTCTCTCCTGGGGAGTCGAGGCGGGGCGGGTCAACGACCGGCGGGCGGTCTCTTTGCCCACTTCTTCTGCAAGGGGCGGACCCGAATCGCCCCGGGATCGGCCGTTCGCTCAAGCAATTTCCGGACAACCACTTACAATTGCGGACCGCGGAGTCAGGAACTCCGTCGAAGTGGCTGGTTCATAGAAATCCCGGACCCGGATCGCGGGGCTGGGAGACGAGATCGGCCCGAGAGTGTGGCAGGGGGCCGCGAGACCGTCCGGAGGGGGACGAGACGGCCGCCGGGGACGAACTCATAGGGTCTATGGGCCACTCGGAACGGCGGAGAGCGGCCGGGGCGTCAGGGGCTTGGAGTGATCTCGTGGCCGGCGGATCGAACGATCTCCGACCACGCCGGGAGCCTGGCCGCCAGCCCGACGGTCTCGAGCTCGAGCCGCAGGGACTCGAGCTCCGCGGCCGTACCGGCGACGAGCACGGAGGCGACGTGCAGGATGCCGCGGATCCGACCCATCTCGGCCGCGTCCGCGAGCGGCACCTCCCGGAACGCAACGGCCTCCACGAGGTCGTCCTGCATCGCCCACAGGCCGAGCAGATACCCTCCGACCTCGCAGTGCGAGGTCCCGAAGATGGTGTGCTCCGACGACGTCAGCGGCTGGCCCTCGTCCACCGCGTCGAGCACCTTCCGGTACTCGCACGCGGCGTTGACCGCGAACACGAGCTGGCCGATCCGGTGCAGGACTCCGGCCATGAATGCGAGGTCGGCCTCCTCCCGTGAGCGACCCTCGGCGCGGGAGATCTCGCGCGCCGTGCTCGCCACGGTGAGACTCGTGTGCCAGATGTCGTGGAGCGGGAACTCGCAAGGCAGATCGAACTCGGTGAAGATGCTGACTCCGAGAATCAGGCTGCTCGTGATCTCCAGACCGAGCATGGTGACCGCCCGCTCGGCCGTGGTCATGGGGTTCGCGAGTCCGAAGTAGGCCGAGTTCACCACCTTGAGGATCTCCGCGCTCATCGCGGCGTCCTTCGACACGAGCTCGCCGACCCGGGCGAGAGAGCAGTTCGGATTGCGGATCTCGTCCACGACCTGGCGGTAGAGCGCGGGCACGCTGGGGATCCGGTCGAGCTTGACCACGAACGCGTCGAGACGCGGCGACCCCATCAACGCCTTCAGGCCCAGCAGGCGCTGGATCGTCGCCCGGAGTTGCGCCGGATTGCACGGTTTCGTGAGGAACTGGTGCGTGGGTCCGATCGCGCGCAGGATCGCCTCGCGCCCGGCGTATCCCGAGAGAATGATCCTCAGGGTGTTCGGGTAGAGCTCCTGCACGCGCCGAAGGAACGTCGCCCCGTCCATTCCCGGCATGCGCATGTCCGACACGACGATGTCGAACGGGTTTTCCGCGAACAGCTCGAGGCCGCGTTCCCCGCTCTCCGCGAACGACATGTCCCACTCGTCGCGCATGCTCCGGAGCATCCGCCGGAGCCCCTGCAGAACCGCGGGGTCGTCGTCGACGAAGAGGATCCGACTCACGGTGTCTCCGCCGTCGTCGTCGCCGGCGCCACGCGGGACGGGCGCTCGAACGAAGAGAGAAACGAAGAGAGAATCGAGTTCGCGCTCAACGGGGCCTCCGTTGCTTCGGCCAACTGCTTCGGTTGTCGGCAAGGTATTGCAGTGGCCTTGAGCCGGGAGTCGGATGTCCGGGCTCGTTGCAACGAGTCAACGCACTGGTTCGCGGCGCGAAGGGCGAAACGACCGCGACTCCTAGACGGTGACGAGAACCTCGATCGGCTCCTTCACGCCCACGCCGACGACGAAGTTGCGGAGGCGGGAGATCATCGTGTCCGTGACCTCCTGTCCTTCCCGCGCGAGGAGCATGCCGGTTTCGCACTCGACGTCGTGGGCGAGCACCATGCCCGGCGCGAGCTCCGAGACCGTCACGGACTTGCGCACCGTCTCGCGGGTCTCCGCCTCCACGGCCTCGAGGGCGGCCAGGAGGATCGCGGGGATCCGTCCCGTGCTCTGCAGCCGTCCGAGCGCGCGCTTGCGATTCGGTTCGGTGAGGAGGAGGCGGTCGAACTCGGCCACCGCCCGCAGGGTCTGAGCCCCGAGATCCTCGATCCCCCACTCCGCGACCGGTCTCTCGATCGACTCGGCCGGAGCGGGCTTGCGCTGGCCCTCCACCATGTCGGCGACCCGGTGCAGGCGCGGAATGTTGCGGAGCAGGCGCGCCGCGACGGCGGGATGCTCAGCGAACATCGTCGCTTCCGCGGGGGCGAGCTTCTCGCCGTGGTTCACTCGCGCCACGACGTCGGGAGGCAACGCGACGCACCCGATCTGCGAGAGCATCGCCGCCAGCCGGAACTCCCACACGTCTTGCACGGCGAGCTTCTCGGCCACGGCGACCGTCATCGACTCCAGGCGTCGGGCCCGGCTGAAGGCTTCCGGCTGCGCGAGTCCGAGCACGTCGGTGAGAAGCTGGATCGAACCGCTGAGCGTGCGGTCGAGCAGTTCCTTCTCCGCGGCGACCAGCCGGTACTGGTGGAGTCCCAGCTCGAGGGTACGGGTGAGCTGATCGGGCGGGCAGGGCTTCGTGAGGAAGCGGAAGATGGACCCGTCGTTCACGGCGGCGATCGCGGCGTCGAGGTCCGACTGCCCGCTGAGGATCATGCGCACCGTGTCCGGGCTCTTCTCGCGAACGTGCGAGAGGAACTGGGCGCCGTTCATTCCCGGCATGCGCATGTCGGACACGACGACCGCGAACGGCCCGTCCGCGTCGAACAGCTTCAACGCCTCCTCGGGGTCCTCGGACATCCGGACCTCGAAACGATTGCGAAGCTGGCGTCGCAGGCCGTCGAGCACGCGCGGCTCGTCGTCCACGAACAGGATTCTGTCGCCCACGAGTCCCTCGCCGAACCGTCGGCGAGGGGTCCGGCGCCCTCGAGGCGCTCTGGCGGACCGCTCGCCGGGTTTCCTCTGAGTTTCGGCGGGCCGCGGCAGAAGCCTGAGCGGGGTCTGCGGTGCCGTCGCGGGCCCCCGCCCGGCGCCTCACGGGCCGACCCGGAGCACCTCGATCTTCGCGGCGAGCGCGGCCTGCCCCGCGGGGGTCCCCACGTCGGCGGTGAAGACGGGATCCAGCACCTGGACCCGGGCCAGACTCGCGGCGAACGCACCGAGCGCAAAGTGATTCTCGGCGGCCAGGAGCACGAGGTCGTCCGCGTCGAGACCCGGCGCGTGAGCGAACGACCAGGTCGTAGTCAGGGCCTCGACCTCGTCGATCCGCCCGTTCGATTCCGAGAAGCGAGCGGCCTGCGTGGACCGGGCGCTCCAGCCGAACGCCCAGCCGGCCAGCAGGTCCGCCCGCTGCGCGTCGGAGCCGGTCCCGTCGCTCCCGGACTCGAACGCGTCGTGCGCGGCGTCCGGATCGCTCCGCTTCAGTTCGGTCCAGCCGAGCCCCATCCATCCCTCCAGGGGGGCCGGGTCGGTGGCGACGGCGGCCAGGAACTGGCTGCGGGCCGGATCGAAATCCCCCGCCTCGAACGCGGTCCAGCCCGCCGCGATTCGCTCGGCGTACGTGGGTTCGGGGCCGGGCTGGGTCGTCGTGTCGCCGCCTCCGCATCCGCCCCCGGACAGCAGGCCGAAGAGCAGGAGCAAACGGAATCCGCGCCCGAACGTCCGGCCGGGTCCGGGGGAGCGGCGAAGCTGGCTGCGTCGCATGGGCGATTCCTCTCGGGTTCGCGGGGTCGTCATCGGAGTCTCACGAGCTTCACGCTGCGCTCTTCGCCGGGGGTCGCGACGCGCGCGAAGTACACGCCGGCCGCCACGCGCGCCCCGCGATCGTCGCGGCCGTTCCAGTCCACGCGGTTCGTTCCCACCGGAGCCGGTCCGTCGTGCAGGACGCGGACCCGTCTTCCCTTCACGTCGTAGATGGAGACACGGCAGTTGCCGGCCGCCGGCAGGTCGTACTGGAGCGTGGTGGTGGTCCGGAACGGATTGGGGCGACCGGGCTGGATCGTGAGACGGCGAAGAGCTCCGCCGAGATCCCCGGGACCGTGGCGGAGCACGAACTCGCCGAGCCGATCCACCCGGGCGCGGACGACGGAACGGGTCGGGTCGGATTCCGTCGCGATCGGGACGAGCTCGTCCCCCTCTCGCCGCGCGAGGAACAGACTCGACGGACCGAGCGCTTCCTCCGGATCGTACGCCATCTCGATCTCGACGGTCGTCGCGAGGACGCCGGCGGGGCCGCACCGGATCGCGCGCGCCCCGTCGACGTTCGGGATCTCCTCGAGCACGAACCAGGTGGGAACGTCGAGGGCGTGGGCCGCGATCCGCAGCGTGGCGAGCCCGTCGACGGACCGCGCCTCGCCGCCCGTCGGCGGGGATACGAGGACGGCCGCGAAGTCCCGGGTGAACTCGAACGTCCCGCCGGCGGTGGTCACCGACGTCCGCAGGCGATGATTCCCGGACGTGGAGAACTCGTACGGTCCCTGGTACGTCGTCGCGGATCCGGCGATCGCCGCCATGGACACCGACGTGCCGGTGGTGTCCGGAAGCAACGCGACCGACACGGCAGGCGGCGTCACGAGCGCCGAGTCCGACACGACCACGACGTTCGCGTGCTGCGACAGCAACGGGTTCTGGTGGATCGCGATCGTCACCTCGGGATCGGGGCCGCTCATCGGGGCCGCGACGGCCGAGTCCTCGTTGCTCGCGCTCGACAGGTTGTGAGCCTGATCTCGCGTGTACACGCGGTAGAACCATTCGCCGTACGACGGCACGATGTCGGTCCAGGTGGTCTGGGTCCGCACCCCGACCTGCCGGCCCGTGGTGTCGGCGCCCGCGGTGCTCGTCCGGTAGACGAGATAGTCCTTCACGTCGGGGCTGGCGGAGGCGTTCCAGGACAGGTCGATCCGCTTGTCGAGCGATCCGGGCGTCGCCGCGAGGGAGGTTGCGGGCGCCGGCGCCTCCGTGTCGCGACGGAACGCGGCGAAGTTCGTGTGCATCGTGCCCTGGATACGGGGCGCGCGCCCGCCCACGAACACCATCGAGTCCGATACGGCGACTCCGAGCGCCACGCCGAAGTCGACGACCCAGTCGTTTGGCCGCCCGGTCACGAGATCCACGGCCGTCACGCCCCTCGCCGCATTCAGGAACACTCCGTTGAACTGGCCCGCCAGGAACACGAGTCCGTCGACGATCTCGTAGTCGTAGACCTCGGTCTCGAAGCTGGTGCCGAGGTTCGCGTTCCAGCCGTACAGCGTGTTCCCGGTGTCCCGGTGCAAGGCCGCGACGCCGCGACGGAGCCCGATGCCCATGTTCAAGAACGCGCCGCCCATGAACAAGCCGCCCTGCGGATAGCTCGGGTGCTCGAACGGCAGCAGCGATTCGATCTCGTTCGGGTTCCCGACGTCGATCTGTGTTCCCCAGTCGAGGATCTCGCCGGTGATGCCGTCCACGGCGCCGATGTTCGTCCGCGTGCTGTCGCCGAGCGTGAAGAACGAGCCGCCCACGTACACGGTGTCGCGGTAAGCGGCGACCGCGTTCACGAAGCCGCTCGACCCGGGGTTCCACGGCAGCAACGCGCCCGTGACCCGGTTCAGGCACGCGAGATCCTGCCGGAGGACGCCGTTCACGAATGTGTACGTGCCGCCCGCGTAGACGAGCGAGTCGGTCAAGGAGATGTCGTAGACGCCCCCGTCGAAGGAAGGGGAAAAGCTCGTCAGGGTTCCGGTCGAGAGGTCGAAAGAGGCGAGCTTGCCGCGCGGCTGGCCGTCGACGCTCGTGAATCGACCCGACGTGTAGAGCGTGTCGCCGGCCGCGTTCGCCTCCATGGAGTAGAGGAAGTCCTCGAAATCCGGCGCGAAGGGCAGGAGCTCGAGCGTGTTTGCGTGGAAGGCGGCGAAGTGATTGCGGATGATGCCGCGCACGGCGCCGAACTGGCCGCCGACGTACAGGACGTCGCCGGCCGCTGCCAGCGCGTGGACGAAGTCGGTGGGGGAGGGGACGGTCGGAATCGAGGCGCCGGTGGCCACGTCGAAGCCGGCGAGGAAACGTCGCTCCGGTTCGGCGCCGATTCCCCGGTACTCGCCTCCGACGAAGATCGTCCCTTCGTGGAAGAGAAGGCGACGGATGAACCCGACGTTGTTCTGCTCGAACGAGGTCAGCTGGGCGTTCGCGAGGCCGATCTCCGCGATCGCGTTCCGGAAGGTCCCGTTCACGCTGGAAAACGCGCCGGCCGCGAAGATCGTGGAATCGGTGAGGGCGAGATCGAGTACCACCGTTCCGGTGATCGCCGGCGCCCAGGGCAGCAGCTCCGACGTCGAAGCGTCAAACGCCGCGAGCTTCGTCCGGGTCGAGTCGCCGACAGCAGTGAAGCTCCCACCGACGTACACGACGCCGTCGCGGGCCGCGATGCACGTCCCCTGATTCCCGAACACCGGGTCGAAGGGCGTGAGCTCACCCGTGGTCAGGTCGAACGACGCCAGGCGTCGCGGCTGCCCGCCGATCTCGTCGAAGGTCCCCGTCACGTAGAGGAGGTCCCCGTCCAGCCAGAAGTCTTCCACGCCGCCATGCTGCGGCGCCGGATCCCATTCGCGCAGGGCGCCCGTCTCGACGTCGACCGCCGCGAGGCGGTTGCGCGTCTGGCCCGCGACCTCGCCGAAGTAGCCGTGCAGGTACACGGTCGAGTCGTGAACGGCGAAGCCGTACACGCGAT
>JAGQIB010000511.1 GCA_020431545.1 Gemmatimonadota bacterium | reverse complement strand
CGGGGACGGAGGGCTTCCACCGCCAGCGCGTGGAGCTCGCCCAGGGGAACCCGGAGTTCACGGCGTGGGGCGCGCTCGGTACGGGCGTGCGTCCCGACTCGATTCGCCGGGTCCAGGATCGCTTCCTCGAGAGCGCGCTGCAGCGCGAGCTCCCGATGCTCGCACGCTTCGAGGTCCAGGCGGACGCGCTGAGCCAGGCCGAGATCACGTTCGGGGAGCCTTCGGACGGCGGTCTCACCTCCCAGCTCGACGACTTCTTCGCCGGGTTCGACGACCTGGCCTCGAATCCCGGCGATGCCGGCTCCCGCGAGGCGGTGGTGCGACGGGGCGTCGCGCTGGCCCAGGCGCTCGGCTCGGCCCGGGAACGACTGTACGCGCAGCAGCAGGAGATCACCGCCCAGATCGGGTACTCCCTGGATCAGGGCAATCGCCTCCTGCGGGAGGTCCAGAGTCTGAACCGCGACATCCTCGCGAGTCAGCGCGGGGGCGTCGTGCCGGCGGATCTCGAGGATCGCCGCGACCAGCTGATCGAGCAGCTCGGGGACATGATCGGCGCCACGGGTTCCGTGGAGGGCGACGGGACGGCCACGATCCGCATGGGCGGTCGCGCGCTGGTCCAGCTCGAGGCCGCGACCGAGATCGAGTACGACCTCACGAAGCTGAACGGCGCCCCGAAGGTCGGCGATCGCGAACTGCTGGCGAACGAGCTCGACGGACGCGTCGGCGGGCTCTTCGAGGCGCGCGACGAGCACCTCGCGTCCGCGATCCGGAAGCTCGACGAGTTCGCGGCGGATCTCGCCGCGCGGGTCAACGACCTCCACTCGTCGGGCGTGGACATGAACGGCGACGACGCCGTCCCGTTCTTCGTGTTCGTGGGGCTGGAGGGGAACTCGGTCGATCGGGCGGCGGCGGGGCTCCGCGTCAATCCGCTGATCACCGCCGATCCGTCGCTCGTGGCCGCCGGCCGCGACGGCTCCGACGGCGACAACACCCTCGCGCTCGACCTCGCCGCGCTGCGCAACGACTCCTCGGGGCCGACCGGTGCGCTGCGAAGCCTCATCGTGGACTTCGGATCACGCGCCCGTCAGGCCGCGGATCTGTCCGAAGGTCAGCGCGTGGTGGTGGACAGCTTCCGCGCGCAGCGGGAATCCGTGTCCGGCGTGTCGCTGGATGAAGAGGGCGCGGACCTCCTGCGCTACCAGCGCTCGTATCAGGCCGCCGCCCAGATGATCGCGACGGCCGATGAAATGCTCCAGACCCTGCTCGCGCTCTAGGAGACGTCATGCGAATCACCGAGAACCTGCTCATGAACGGCTTCCTCCAGCGTACCGCGCGCTCGCTGTCCGCGATGACGAAGGCGCAGCAGCAGATCTCGTCCGGAAAGCTGCTCGAGCGGCCATCCGACGATCCGATCGCGCTCGCCCGCAGCCTGGCGCTCCGGTCCGATCTGAAGCGGGTGGAGGCATATTCGGACAAGGTCTCCTCCGCGACGGCGTTCATCAGCACCACCGAGGGCTCGCTGCAGGAAGTGTCGGATCTCCTGTCGCGCGCGAAGGAGCTGCTGATCGAGGCGACGAACGCGCCGTCGGAAGGCGTGGCCGCGGGGGCGCACTCGCAGGAGCTGCGCTCCATGATCGACGAACTGCTTCTCGTGGCGAACCGCGACATCGGCGGACGTTACCTGTTCGCGGGCCGACAGACGTCGGAGCGTCCGTACGCGAAGATCGGCCAGTCCATCGCGTACCAGGGGGATGGCCAGGACGTACTGGAGGAGATCGGGCCGGGATTGCGGGTCGCCCTGAACATGACGGGGCCGGCGGCGTTCCAGACCGTGCCTTCGCGCATCGAGGGCTCGGTGGATCTCGATCCCGCGATCTCCGAGATCACGCCGCTGCGCGACCTGTTCCAGGGCAACGGCGCGGCGGCGGGCCCGATCCAGATCACGGACTCGAACGGCGT
>JAGQIB010000510.1:4148-5990 GCA_020431545.1 Gemmatimonadota bacterium | reverse complement strand
TGCGCGACCTCGGCCGGGGTCAGCATCTCGGGGAGACCGAGGGCCGCCGCTCCGGCCGCGACTCCCGCCGCACCGCCGCCGGCCATCGCACCCGCCGCCGCGGGCGCCATCGCCCCGGCTGCTCCGGGCGCGCCCGCGAGGCCACCCGGCACCGCGAGTCCGCCCTGCTGCACCATCTGCTGAGCGATCGCCATGCCCACGGCCATCTCGGACGCGAGCCCGCCGACGCTGCCGCCCTTGGCCATGCCCTCGGCCATCTGGAACTTGACGTAGTCGTTCAGGTTGCCGATCGCGCCCATGCTCGAGCGCTTGTCGATCGCGGCCTCCACCTCGGCCGGCACGGACACGTTCTCCACCACGAACGTGGAGATCTCGATGCCGTACTTCGCGGTGACCACCGGATTGATCAGCGGCAGCAGTGCCTCGCCGATCCGGGAGTACTGCGTGGCGACGTCCAGCACCGGGATGTTCGCATTCGCGAGCGCTTCGCTGAACACGCTGACGATGCGGGAGCGCATCGTGTCCGCGAACTCCTCGAGCCGGAACGTGTGGTCCGAACCCGCCACTTCCTTGAGGAACAGTCGCGGATCGAGGATGCGGAAGTCGTACGTTCCGAACGAGCGGGCGCGCACGATCCCGAAGTCCTTGTCCCGCATCATGATGGGATTGGACGTACCCCACTTGTTCCCCGTGAACAGGCGCGTGTTGAGGAAGTACACGTCGGCCTTGAACGGCGACTCGAATCCGTACTGCCACGACTTGAGACGCGTGAGGATCGGGATGTTGTCCGTGACCAGCGAGTACTTGCCCGGTCCGAACGTGTCGCCGAACTCGCCGAGGTACACGAACTGCACCATCTGCGACTCGCGCACGATCAGCTGCGCGCCGCGCTTGATGGCCTTGTCCTCGTCCGGGTACCGCCAGGACAGGATGTCGCGGGAATCGTCGGTCCACTCGAGGATCTCGAGCAGCTCGCCCTTGATGAAGTCGAGAATGCCCATGGTCTGGCCCCTCCGGGGAACGGGAATCGTCGGGGCGGCATTCTAGCACCGGGGGAGTGGGCGCTCCAGGCTAGGAGGGGCGCCTGGCGAGGCCAGGCCTTCGCCTCTCCTTCCGGTTCGGGTGGCGGTAGCCGTGCGATCGGACATCGCCTACCGTCCGGGTACGAGGAGAGTCGATGCCCGACCTGAAGCTCACGCGTTCCCAGATCCTCGCCCACCGCCGCCGCGCGGCCTCGCTCGACGAGCGCCTCCCGCGGGGCAAGCGCGCGCTCCGGCTGGCCGCGTGGGCCGGTCTCCAGGACAGCATGCCGCGCGCGGCCTTGCTGTCCATCCACGCCCGCATGCGTGACGCCTTGCCCGCCGACTGGGAAGACTCCTCGCTCGTTCAGATCTGGGGCCCGCGCTACAACGCATACGTCGTCGCGCAGCGGGACCTCGCGCTGTTCACCCTCGGGCGCCTCCCGGAGGACGGTGGTGCGCGCGCGCGGGCGGAGGATCTGGCGGAGCGCCTGCGGTCGGCGCTCGGAAAGAAGCGCATGGTCCAGAGCGCCGCGGCGCGGGCGATCGCCGCGAATCACCCGAACGCGGTTCGCTACGCCGCGCCGACGGGCACCGTGCTCATCCGTTGGGACGGCGCGCGTCAGCCGGACCTGTGGGTCGTTCCGGCGCCGAACGTGGAGCCGCGCAAGGCGCGAGCCGAGCTCGCGAAACGCTTCCTGCACGTGTTCGGCCCCGCTTCGGAGGACTCGTTCGCGGAATGGGCGGGCGTGAAGCCGCGCCCCGCTCACGACACGTTCGACGCGTTGCGCCGCTCGCTCACCGCGGTGCGCACGCCGCTCGG
>JAGQIB010000510.1:0-3999 GCA_020431545.1 Gemmatimonadota bacterium | reverse complement strand
TCGCGCGTGTGGCCCGGCGCGTTGCTGGTGGAAGGGGAGACGGCGGGAACGTGGCGTCGCGCCGGAAGCCTGCTCACGGTCCGGCCGTGGCGCCGTCTCTCCGTGCGACAGCGGGCTGCGGTCGAGGCCGAGGCGGCGTCGTTCCCTCTGCCGGGTCTGGACCCATCGGTGGAAGTGCGGTGGGATAAGGGCTGAGCGGACGGCGGGCCGCGCTCGCCGCGGCCGTTCGATCGGGATGTGCTACGCTCCCGCGATGCTCCGCACCCTCGTCGTCGTCGTGTCGACGGCCCTCGCGCTCGTCGCGGCCGAGATCTTTCTTCGCGTGTTCGCGCCGGTCGCCTACGAGCAGCCGCCGGATCGGAGCGATCCCACCGACTGGAACTGCCTGATTCACCAGCCGTCGGCCGTTCCGGGGCTGGAGTACGAGATCGCTCCGAACACCCGGCAGAGTCCCACCCAGACTCGCGAGGGGATCAACCGCTTCGGCTTCCGGGGCCGCGAGCCGGGCGAGTCCGGCGCGGCCACGCGCATCGTGGTGCTCGGCGATTCGTTCACGTACGGGCTCGGGGTTCCCGCGCGCGACACGTATCCCGCCGCGCTGCAACGCGTCCTCGCGCAGACGCCCGGGGTGGGGCCGGTGGACGTTCTGAATCTCGGGGTAACGGCCTACTCCGTGTACGACGAAGCGCTCGTGCTCGCGCACAAGGTTGCGCCGCTCGCGCCGGACCTCGTGATCGTGGGCTTCGTGCTCAACGATCCGCAATCGGGCACGGGGGGAGAGCCGCTCCGCGTGTTCTACCACGACGTTCGCTGGTGGCAGCATTCCCACCTGCTGCGCCTCATCGCGGAGGCGTGGCGTGACCTCGGCGTGCGCCGTCGCGGCGCCGGAGATCCGATTCGCGCGCTGTACGCGCCCGGCGGGGACTGGGAGAAGGTGCCGGCGACGCTGGAGTCGATGCGTCGCACGTCCCGCGAACTCGGCGTGGAGGTCGTGTTCGTGGTGTGGCCGATGATCCCGGAAGAGACGTGGACCGACTACGCGTACGCCGGGATCCACGAGCAGATCGACACGGCGGTGCGCCAGGCCGGTTTCCCCGTGCTGGACCTGCGCGCCGCGCTCCAGGAGTACGATCCGGCGCAGCTCCGGCTGGCGGGCGACTGGCACCCCACGGCGCTGGGCTACGAGGTGGGGGCCCGCGCGATCCGCGATTTCCTCGTGGAGCGACAGCTGCTCCCGAAGAGTGCCGGCGGGTAATCGCGGCCGCCCCGCGACGCGACCGGAAGTCGCCGCCCCGCCCCAAGAAGAAGCCGCCGACCCCCCGGTTCCCCGGCGGGCCGGCGGCGGGTCCTTCACCGCCGCGGGACGGACCCTACTCCGGCGGCGTGAACACGAACGGCGCCTGGAAGGTCACCGTGCCCTCGGGAATCGAGGGGAAGCGCCACGCCTCGATCTGGGCCAGGGCGCACGTGACGAGCGCCTTGGAACCGACCGTGTCCTTCACGACTACGGCATTGGAAACGTTGCCGGCCGCGGCCACCGTGATGCTGACCACGAGCTTGCCGCCGAGTCCGGCCTGCTTCTTGAGTTCGTTGTCGTAGCAGAACTGGATTCCGGCCGCGTACTTGCGCACCACGCCGAGCAGCTGCTGATCGCTCCGCAGCGACTGCGGCGCCGCGCCGCCCGAGCCCTTCGGGGACGACGGATCGCCGACCCACGACTCGGACACGAGCCCGCCGTCGCCGCCACCCTCGATCTCGATCTTCGAGCCCGAGATGGCGCCGCCGCTGCCCGTCGGCGCGTCGATCGTGGGCACCGCGGTCCCCACGCTCGCGAGCTGGGCCGCGCTCCGGCCGCCGCGCGTCTTCCGGCGCTGCGGGACCACGGTCTTGGGCGTGCCGTCGTCCGTGCTCGCGAGCGACTTCGACACGTCGCTCAGCACGTTCTCCAGCGACGTCGCCACCGTGGCGAGCTGCTGCTCCACTTCCTTCTTCGCGCGCTCGCGTCCGGCCTGCCCGCGATCCTCCGAGATCGTGGGCTTGGGCGTGCGACGCGCGCGCTGCACCGGCTCGGTCTTCGCGACCTCGACCGGCTTCGGCGCCTCGATCGGCTTCACCGTGGCCGCCGGCGGCTCCGGTACCTTGACCGGTGCGGGCGGCGCCTTCGGCTCCTCGAGGATGAGCTTCGCGAAACGGTCCGGCACCTCGTCCACCGTGAGGTCGTCCGGGGTGGGCTTCGGTACCACGTAAGCGAGGATCAGGGTCACGATCCCGAGCGGGACAGCGACCTTGAACGCGCGCTTGAGATCCGGTTCCGGCGCTCCGAAGAGCGACAGCCGGTAGGTCTGATTCGGCAGCGTCGCGGTGGCCATGCTATCCCTCCGAGACCACGGCGAGCGCGACCTGATCGAACCCGCTGAAGTTGCACGTGTACATCACCCGCTGCAGCAGCTGGAACTCGATCGCGCGATCTCCCTGGATCGTGATCTTGCCCTCGGGCGCCTCCTTGCCGCGGCGCTGCGCGAGCTCTTCCATCTGCTTGTACGCGGTGTCGAGCTTCTGATCGAGTGCGCGGATCAGAAGGTCGTCCTGCGCGAGCACGTCGGCCACGCTCGCGATCGGCTCGTTCGCGAACAGGATCGACTCGCCGGACACCGCGATCACGAGCGAGCTCTCCGGGTTGCTGTCCGCGCTGCTCGTGGGCAGCTCCACCCCGGGAGCCGGCGTCACGACCTCCGCGTCCACCACGAAGCTCTTGAGCAGGAACAGAAGGAGCACCGTGAGGATGTCCATCATCGACGTCAGCTGCAGGCGCTGCGGTCGGTGTTTGGAGTGGGCGTCTCGGCGCCACTTGCGTCCGCGCATCGACGTCCTCCTAGGAACCGGAAAGAGAGATGTTGGGAAGCCCGGACTCGCGCGACGCGTCCATCACCTCGATGATGTCGTCGTAGCGGGTGGTGGGCTCCGAAACGATGACGACGTCCTCCTCCTCCGGATGTCCCTGCTTCACCGCGGCGAGCACGGTGCGCAGCTCCTCCGGAGCGGTCTCCGTCAGACGCTCGATCGTCTGATCGGGGAGACGACGTCCCTTCACGACCCATGCCTCGTCCGTGATCGACACCGAGAGCTCGAGCCGCTCGCGCTGCGGCGGCGTGGCGCTCGCGTCGTCCGACGGGAGGTTCATCCGGATCACGGTCAGGTGCACGAACACCGCCGAGATCAGGAGCATGGGAATCAGCACCACGAAGAGATTCATGAGGGGCAGGATCTCGAGATCCCCCTCGACGTGCTCTCCGAGGCTCCGCTGGCGCTTCCGGATCATGGGACTACCGCGTCGGCTGCGGGCGGGCGGCCGGTCGGGCGGCGTTCGGCGCGGCGGCGGCCGGAGCGGCCGCGGCGGCGGAAGACGCCATCCCGGACGAACCGCGCGTCATCGCGCGAATGAGCTGCACGGCCACGCCGTCGACCTGCTCCACGATCCGCTCCACGCGACCGGCCAGGAACCCGTGCGCGAGCATGCCCGGCACGGCCACGATCAGACCGAACGCCGTCGTGTTCAGCGCCTGGCTGATACCGGCGGCCAGGAACGCGGAGCGCTGCGACGGATCCGCGGCGCCCACGGCCGCAAAGGCCGTGGTGAGACCGAAGATCGTGCCGAGCAGACCGAGCAACGTGGCGGTGTTCGCGAGCATCGAGAGCTGCGGCAGACGACGCGACAGCGGCGGCAGCACCATGGCGGCCTCGCCGTCCGCGGCGTTCATCAGCGACTCCTCGCTGCGCTGCGGGCACGTCAGGATCGCGACCGCGATCTTGCCGACCGGCGAGTTGACCTTGCGGGCGGTGTCGAGCGCGCCGTTCACGTCGCCCTTGGCGACGCGCGCGGCGAGGTCGCAGGCCAGCTTGTCGCCGTTCCACGAGGACGCGCGACCGATGACCCAGAATCGCTCGAGCGCCATCGCGAAGCCCACGACGGACACGGCGAGGATCACGAACATGAACGGT
>JAGQIB010000509.1 GCA_020431545.1 Gemmatimonadota bacterium | reverse complement strand
ACCGCGCCCACGAGCATCGTGAGCGCCGCCGCGGGCATCAGCATGGCGAGCGAGGAGCTCACGGTCTTGTTCATCGCGTCGCGCTCGCCGCGACCGGCGGCATAGGCGACGTAGCGGGTGGCCGCGCTCTGGATGCCGAGCGTGAGGATCGAGTAGTGGCCTGTGAACGACACGATCAGCGACCACAGCCCGTAGATGTCGTCGCCGAGCGTGTGCACCACGAACGGCGACAGGAAGAACGTGATCACGACCGGCAGGACGAACCCGAGCTGATTCGCCGCGAGATTCGTGAACATCCGGCTGCGCGACGCCTCAGCCACGGGAGCCCTCGAGATTCCGCGCGATCTCCCGGAGCCGGGCGGCGGAGCGATCGTAGGAGAAGTCGCGCCGGACCCGCTCGCGCCCCGCCGCGCCGAGACGTCGGGCGAGCGCGGGGTCGTCGAGCAGGCGCAGCACGACCTGCGCCACGGCGGCCGGCTCCGCGCCGTCGACCAGGAAGCCCGTGACGCCGTCCACGACCGCCTCGCGGGTCCCGCCGGTGTTGCCGGCGATCGCCGCGCGTCCCGCGGCCGCCGCCTCCAGGAACACGATGCCGAAGCCCTCGATGTCCTGGTTCACGGTGCGGTTCGGCATCAGGAACAGATCGCACGCGCCGTACCACCCCACGAGATCCTCGTCCGGCACGGCGCCGAGGAAGAGCACGTGTTCCGCCACGCCGAGCTCGCGGGCGAGCTCCCCGAGCGAGTCACGCTCCTCGCCCGATCCCACGACCACGTAGCGGGCCTCCGGGTGGCGGGCGAGGATCGACGGCAGCGCCTGGATCGTCACGTCGTGGCCCTTGCGGCGCTGCAGGCGTCCCACGGTCAGCAACACGGGGGCGTCGGGAGAGAGACCGTGGCGCTCGCGCAGCGCGCGGCCGCGTTCCTCCGTCCCCTCGAAATCCTCCGCCGGCACCGACGGGTGGATCACATGGATCCGCTCCGCGCGCACGCCGATTCCCTCGAGGATTCCGCGCGTGTGGTCGGAGTTCGCGATCACCGCCGCCGCGCCCCGGTAGATCAGCGGCAGCACGAACCGCAGACGACGCGACAGCAGGCCGGTCGTGATCTCCTCCCCGTGCGCGAACAGCACGTACGGCACGCCGTGCAGACGTCGCATCCAGTACGCGACCCATCCCTCGGGCAGCACCTTGCCGACGTGGATCTGACGCACTCCGCGCGTCCGCGCGAGCGCGCGGGTGCGAGAGTAGAGATGACGATAGGGCCCGAACGTGGCGAGGACGGTCGGATCGCGATCCGGCATCGACATCGGAGCCCGCTCGATCGGATGCGGGAATCGCACGACTTCTCCGTTCGCCGGATCCGGTCCGCCCGCGAGAACGGTGATCCCCTCCGACGCGAAGCGCTGGTAGAGATTCGCCAGCCACGTGACCGAACCGCCCTTCTGCGGGAGGAAGTACTCGCTCATCAGCAGCAGCGGCAGGGCATCGCGGGAGGCGCTCGCGGAGGGACTCATTCGTTCGCATCCTCGGGGCCGTCGGCCGACGCTTCGGCCCCGCTGCCGTCCGGCACGATCCTCCAGATCTCGAGGTCGTACCCGGGCCGGACCTCGGGGTCGGCGTCGAACGTCGCCACGAGCTCGGCGACATCCGGACGACGCTCCAGCTCGTCGCGGAACTCGTAGCGCGATTCCACGATCCCGGGATCGAACTTCGCCGCGCTCTTCTCGCCGGGAACGAAGTACTCCCGGCGGAGCACCACCCACTCCACGCCGTCGGCCCGTGCCTCGTCCAGCGTGATCCACGGCTCGTAGTGGCGAATCGCGCGCAGGTCGAACAGCGGCGAGTCCACGGCCTCCAGCTTCAGAGCCAGGAACTTCGCCTTCCCGGGATCCGTCTTCTCGAGGTCCTGGGACATCGCCTTCAGGTTCCGCTTCAGGTTCTTGAGCGGGATCGCGAGCTGCGCGTCGTCTTCCGCGAAACCCTCCAGGAGCACGCGGGACTTGTTCGGGACGTTCTGCTCGATCCACTCGACTGCGAGCGTGCGGGTGTCGGTCTGCGACTGCACACGATCCCACGCGATCGCGTTCAGGGCAGGCTCGAGTGAGACCAGCAGCGCCACGCCGAGCGCGACCACGAACGACCCGCGGTCGCCGAAGACGCGAACCCGGCGAACGAGATCATCGAGCGCGAGGCCGGCGAGCAGGCACAGTCCCGGCAGCATCGGAACCACGTACCGCGCGTAGTAGAGATGCGCGCTCGTGGCGCCCGCGATCAGCGCGAAGAACGGCACGATGAAGGCCAGGTGGAGGATGCCCCCCTGACTCCGCCGGACGAGCGCCGCGATCGCCCCGAAGAGGCCCAGCGCGAGCAGGCCGGGGCCCTGCGAGCGAAGCAGGACGCTCGCGTAGTAGACCCAGAGGTTCGTCTTCTGCTCGACGCCGACGTACTCCTCGCCGGCCCCGGCGCCGCCGATCGTGTCCCCGAACAACGCGAACATGTCGAGGATGTTGATCACGAAGCCCGGGTTCGCCACGAGATAGACGATGCCGGCCGCGATCGGCGGGCCCCAGGAACGTTTCGCGAGCAGTCCCCCCGGGCCCCGCAGACCACCGCGGAGGAACACCCCGAGGAAGTACGGCAAGAACAGGACGATCGCCGGCAGCTTGTTCAGCACCGCGAAGGCGGCGATGAGCGCGTACTTCCACCACGACAGCCGCGACCGCCCCGCGACGTCCTCCACCACGAGGATCACGGACCAGAACGCGAACAGGGTCATCGGGATGTCGACGGTGACGTAGTGCGAGTCCACGACGTGACGGAAGGACACCGCGAGGAAGAGCGCTCCCCAGAGGCCCGCGCGCGAGCTCCCCATCCGGCGCGCCTGCCACCAGACCAGGAACACCGTGAACGTCCCGAGCAACGCGGTCGTGCGTCGGCCGATCGACCACAGTGCGCTCGGGTCGGCCGCGAACTGCAGCGCGAAGTCGTTGACGCCGGCCACGCCCCCGGTCACGAAGCGGAGCACGAAGTAGATCCCGAACTCGAGACACAGGAGGAAGTAGTAGCCTCCCTTGGCCACGCGCTCGAAATCGAAGCCTCCCATCGCGAGCCGGAGCGCGCGGTAGACCTCGAAGCCCTCGTCCGGGTGGTAGATGTACGGCAGGCCGAAGGACGTCGCCCAGAAGCGCAGGATCGCGGCGACGAGCAGGACCAGGATCAGCCCGACCCACTCGTTCCGATTCCAAGACGGTTTCATCTCATCCCTCTCCGGTCCGCGCCCGTCCGAAAGGCGAGACGAGGTACACGATTCCACCCAGCACTGCGACGATGATCGTGAGCGCGAGCCACGCGGCGCCGAGCGCCACGGCCCCGGCCGGGTCGTGGCCCGACACGCGGAAGAAGTACTCGTAGCCCATCTCCCGCACGCCGAGGCCCCCGAAGCTGATCGGAATCATGGTGATGGCCTGAACCACGGGCACCAGCGCCACCAGATCGCCGGTCGGAGCCACTCCCCCGAGACCGTGAGACAGCCAGGCATTCGAGATCACGAGTCCCCCCTGCCAGCCGAACGAGAGCAGGAAACCCAAACCGAGCGCTCCGGGATGAAACCCGTAGCCGCGCACCGTGAGGGCGGTCCGACGCAGGCCCGCGAGCGCGCGCGCCACCCGTCCCTCGCCGCGCGGCTCCGGCAGCGGGGCGAACAGCAGGATCGCGACTCCCGAGAGGAAGGCCGCGGAAGCCGTCAGCAGGACCCCGCGCGCGACCGCGAGGTTCTCCACTCGCATCGATCCGGTCAGCCCGAGGATCAGGAGGCACGCGAAGCCCAGCAGCCGCTCCACGAGGATCGAGGCTCCCACGACCGAGAGCGGTCCCCAGGCCGCGGCTCCCATGCCGCGCGCCACGTCGCCTCCGACCGTGGTCGGCAGGAAGAAATTGAAGAAATACCCCACCAGGTACAGCTGCAGGGCGCGCACGAACGGGAGCTGCACCCCGGCCGCGGCGAGCAACACCTTCCAGCGGATTCCCGACAGTGCGAGCCCCACGAGCACGACCCCGCCCGCACCGGCGAGCGCCCACGGATCGAGACCCGCGAGCACCGCGCGGAACGCCGGATCGCGCCCGTAGCGAACGATCAGAAAGGAGATCAGCGCGAAGCTGACCGCGAGCTTGAAGACGAGTCCTCGCGACCATTTCAAGCTCTGCGCTTCCCGTCGCCCTCGACTCCGAGGACCTCGCGAATGACGTAGGTGGGCTTCTGCTGGGACTCGTGATACGTGCGGATCGTGATCTCCGCGAGCAGCCCCATGCTGATCAGCTGCACGCCCATGAGGATCATGAGCACTCCGAGGATCAGCAGCGGTCGATTCGCGAGCGTCGCGCCGGCGAAGATCTTGAGCAGCGACAGGTACAGCGAGATCGCCGCGCCGCCTCCGAACAGGAGCAATCCCCACAAACCGAAGATCTGGAGCGGGCGGGTCGAGAACGACAGCAGGAACTTCACCGTGATCAGATCCAGGAAGACGCGCACGGTGCGCGAGATGCCGTACTTCGACTGCCCCGCCGTACGCGCCCGGTGATTCACGGGCACCTCGGTGATCTTCGCCCCGACCCAGCTCGCCAGGGCCGGAATGAACCGGTGCATCTCGCCGTAGAG